>JBHEMC010000085.1:0-19017 GCA_046262775.1 Pyrinomonadaceae bacterium
GACTGATCCGAAGCATGGTTCGGCCACAACGACCGTACCCACCGTCCTTATCCCTCTTCGATTCGTGTTTGAGAATGGACTCGTATTCGATGCCAGCGCCGATTCGATTAATGGTCAAACGTCAATCCAGGGAATAATCAATTCCCCAGTCTTCCAATCTTACGACTTCAATGTCGGTGGAATAAGCATCGGCAATACACAATACGGCGACGCCTTCCAGCGAGCAAACTTTTGGGATTCGGTATCCCGTGGTTCCCATGACTATCACGTTCTGTTGGGTCAGCCGACTGTGTTACCGGCATTTGAGGTTCACGTTCCGGACGACGACGTGTTTTTCGTGATCGATCCAGACTCAGGTACTCTGGTTCCGATTGTGGACGGCTTTTTTCTCTCTCAGGCGACAAACGACGCCATCCTACAGACCAACATTTCGCCGCAGGCCCTGCCGATTGTAGTCTGGGGGAATGTCTTCGGCTTTGGCGGGGTTGAAGGTTTCCATGGGGCACAACCGGTACCAGGTGGCGCTCAAACCTACATATCAACCGGTTACCATCCTCGGAGCCCAAGCTTCCTGGGAAGTGAGGACGCTTATGTTCTTAGCCACGAGGTCCTGGAATGGATGGATGATCCTTTCACCGATAACTTCACCCCCGGGTGGAACTTCGCGGGTGTAACCTATCCCCACTGTATCAGTTCGGCTTTTGTCAGTGACTTGCTGGAGGTTGGCGATGTCGTTGAAACATTGCTCGCCAGCGATGTGCCAATCAGTATAGGTGGGACCATCTATCACGTCACGGATGCTGTTTTTCTAGACTACTTCACGCGAACCAGTCCCTCAAGATCTGCAAACGGCCAATTTACGTTCTTTGGTGTGACGAATTCACCTTCAGCACCCTGTGCGGGCCATGTAGAAGTCGAGTCCAGACTCCTGGAATTTCCAAACGCCAGAAGCACAAGGGCTTTCGGAATCAATGACAACGGTTCCGTCGTGGGTGACTTCCGGGATGCATCAAACCACCGTCACGGATTCCTCTACGACGGCCGAAATTTTACACAACTTGATTATCCCGGTGCGGTAAGCACATTCGCGTACAAGGTTAATGATTCAGGACAATTGGTTGGAGGCTACGTTGACAGTGGCGGCCTTACGCATGGTTTCTCTTACTTACGCGGGAAATTCTCACCAATCAACTTTCCCGGCTCCATTGATAACACTTCAATTGCTCGAGGTATCAACAATCGCGGCGATATCGTCGGCCTCTATGATCTGACTGTGGAGATTACACATGGATTCATCTATCAAAACGGGCAGTATCGGACGCTTGATACGCCGTTCGCCCAACAGACCGACGTGTTAGCGATAAACGATTACGGAGAAACTACTGGCTACTTCTGGGATGATCCGTTTAACGGGCCATTCCCCGGCTTTTTGCTCGATAGGAATGGCTTCACGAGATTCAATTTTCCAGCCTCATCAGACACATTCCCCTGGACGGTGAATAACCAGGGAATGCACGGTGGGACGTTCACCGATCCATTCCTGGGATTTGATGGGTACGTAATAATTCACGACTACCCATACGAAGTGTATGCAAACGTGTTCGGGATGAATGATACGGGACAAATTGTCGGCAGTACGGTGAGGTTCTTCGATTGCGATCCCTCCGGTCTCTGTTTAGTCCGGACCGTCGGCTATGTAGCAACGCTGCCAAAATAGAGTGGCTGGCTTCAGCGCTGCAGTCTGGTGTTGGCTAGCTCCAACTTCCAGATCGACGTCGTCACAGATGATGAAAGGATCGTTGTCTCCTAGTTCAAGGTTAACTTTCTTCACGCGTTCAATTCGTCTTGCGTTTGAGTCTTTTTATGTGCGTCTGAGAAATCCGGCCACTAAATAGTTCGAGGTACTCCGAGAACATGAAAAGGCGATCTTTTTTTCGCCCAGTAATTTCTCGGAGGATTCTCATTCCTTCAAAAGTTCTGATGAGTGAGCTGGCGGATTGGTGAGTGATGTCGAGTCTTGCTGCTACATCGTTCGCACCCAAAACTGGTTGGGAGTAGAGTTCTCTAAGAAGTGCTTGACCCTTTCGCGCTCGCTTGCCGAGTTGTAGGATTCTTTCTTCACATCTTTGCCGCAATGCTACGACGCTTTCGAATGTTTGCTTACTTCCTGCGGCAGTTTCAGAAACACCAGTAAGAAAAAACTTGATCCAGTGCTCTATGTCGTTAGAGGCTCTTACAGCGGTCAGCGCGTCATAATATGCTCCCCTATTCCGTTCAAAAAAGTCAGATAAGTACAAAGTAGGTTTGGTTAAAAGTTTCTTGTCTACCAGGTATAGAGTTATCAGGAGTCTGCCAACTCGTCCGTTACCATCGAGAAACGGGTGAATAGTTTCAAACTGATAATGACTGATTGCGGTTCTGATTAGGTGAGGGATAGCGATCTTTTCGTTGTGCCAGAATTTTTCAAGATCGGTAAGTAGAGCTGGCAATTCTTGGTGTGTGGGTGGAATAAAGACTGCGTTCTTTAGATTTGAGCCGCCGATCCAATTTTGACTTTTGCGTATCTCGCCAGGACTTCGATGTTCACCGCGCGCGCTGGACATTAATATCTCATGCGCCTCGCGAAGCAATCGCATTGAAAGCGGCAGTCTTTCAAGCGCTGCAATGGAGTGATTCATTGCTTTAGTGTAATTTTGAACTTCTAACCAGTCGTCGCGCCTTTCAGGCGCAATCTCTTCTTCTGGCAAAACGGCTTCGTCAATGTTCGTCTGCGTTCCCTCAATACGACTCGAGGTTGTAGCTTCTTTGAGGATGTGCATCCTAATGAAGAAATCCACGTCGGGTATTAGGTGAGAATAAGCGTTTAGTTCCCCCACTAGCCTCGTCGCGTCTTCTAGTAATACATTGATAATGGGATCGTTCCAGGTAAAGGGCTTGTTTACCGGGTTTGGAGTGAAGCTCTTGTATTGGTACTGATGTTTATAGGTTCCGGATTTGAAGGGTGGAGTTTGCATTGGGTCCAGGTTGACGCCAAGTTTACATACGGCTTCACCATATGTAAAGTTAGGTGAGTGCATTTACATATACCCTTGTCGTATGTAAAGTTGAACCAAGTGCAAAATGGAGGGCTTGATTAGGGACGGAACTTCCAATCCAGTAGTCAGCCTCTGCACTATCATCCACCTATTCCTGGAGACCACGCATTTTGCAAAAATTTACAGTCAGGAAGGGGTCAAGCGCAGCGCGACCCCGCTTAAGCTTCATTAAAGCCTTTGAAGTTTTCGCTGGCATCCACACCCTGCTCACCACCCAGCATTCACCTGAGCCACTCAATTCTCATAAACTCGACAGTCATGGTGTGGTGAGGTTAGGGCGTCTTAACCGTTTCCGGCGCTATGATTCGACACCATTCGTTCACTGTTTCTCCGCAATCCGAAGCCGCTCTTTGATGCCAGAGGTTTCGAGTTCGGTGGGGCCCGGTTGCCCTGTCTGCCTTGACCTTTTTGCGAGGGCTGAGAGAAAAGATTCTGCTAAGCTCAAGTAACTCTTTGTTGAGTCACTGAGCGCTTGTCTCAATCTGCTATCGAATGAATCGATCATCTTTTTTTCGGTGAGTTGATCGGTAAACTCGAAGTCCTTCTCAGGTGCTTTGAGATTAATTTGATAGGTGCACAGTCCACTCTCGTGAAATTCAAATTTATGTGACGTATTCGCTTCGCATTCCGGTCTAAAGCTACTCTCAAAACTCTGATCTGGTCTCCAAATCACAAGTGCTATGCCACGCAATTCTATTTTGAGAATGCCGCTGTCGAAGCAGCTCTCCTTGGCCACAATTTGGCCACAAGAGAACGGAAGGCTAGTGCAATTGTTGCTGTAGTTGCTTTATAGGATTGGTGGAGCCGAGGGGGATCGAACCCCTGACCTCATGACTGCCAGTCATGCGCTCTCCCAGCTGAGCTACGGCCCCAAATTCAATTTGGACAAGGATGTGAAGAGTAGCCTACCGCAGGAAGCAGGGTCAAGAAGAGGTCCTACAGATACGTCTGGATTGGATCGACGCGCTGGAATTACCATCTGACAGCCAACTTTCCATTTGTCATTTCTTATACTCATTTCCGCGGTCTGTTCGTCGTGTCGCCGCGAAAATTGCCAAGGCTGCTCCACCCACAAACAGTAACGTGCCGCCAACAACCTTCGTGTAGCTCGGGACCTCTTTGATCTCATTGCTGGTGATTACTACTGTAGGTTTCCGTTCAACGTAAAGTGCGCGATAAGCTATCACGCCGCCCCAGGTAGCGAGAACCATTCCAATGATGAGGAGAAGGAATTTCACGATTGCAGCTGCTGTCGTTCCCGAGTGCTTATTTTCACTTGTCGACTCCTGTAATCGATAATGCCGATTACGATTTTTTATTTCCCTTTAAATTCGGGCTTCCGCTTTTCGAGAAACGCACTAACACCTTCGTCCTTGTCTTCCGTCGAGAAGCATAACGCAAATAGATCAACCTCCCGCCGTAGTCCTTCATCAAGACTTGAGCGCGATGCAAGCTTCACGGCTTCTTTCGCCAATCGCAGTGCGACAGGCCCCTTGTCCGCGATACGATTTGCGAGTTCCATAGTTTTGGTTCGCAATTGTTCAGCCGGCACGACGTGATTTACCAACCCGATTACGAACGCAGTGTTTGCATCGATGATTTCGCCCGTTAAGATCAACTCCATCGCTTTGCCTTCACCTACGAGGCGCGTCAAACGCTGTGTTCCACCACCCCCGGGAATGATCCCGAGATTGATTTCCGGTTGTCCAAACGATGCTTTCTCACTTGCAATGCGAATGTCGCAGGCAAGGGCCAATTCGCAACCACCACCGAGGCAGTAACCGTTAATCATTGCGATCACGGGTTTTGGAAAACTATCGATGGCAGTGAAGAGAGATCGACCGGTCATAACGTCGCGTTGTGTCATCGCGGTGCGGCCGGAAAACTCTGCAATGTCGGCCCCGGCGACGAAAGCCTTGTCGCCGGCGCCAGTGAATACAACTACACCGACAGAATCATCAGTTCGGAGATCCTCAAGGAGTGCAGCGCCTTCCTCGCGGGTTTTGATATTGAGTGCGTTTCGTTTTTCAGGGCGATTGATCGTTACAATGGCGACACGGCCTTCACGCTCAAGGAGAAGCGTTTCATAAGTCTGTGGCATTGATAGCTCCAGTTTGGGATTGAATTCGGCCACAGATTAACACCGATCTGAATGATTAGAGCAAGAATTCAAATCATTTTGCTGCTTGTCTGGCACTGTAAATGAGAGGATCAAAGACTGCGGTGTTTGGTTCGCGATCTGCGGAAACACCACGAGCTCACATCACTATTGAGACGTGTCAGATGGCATTGACAATGGTTCCGGTTATTCTGAAGAAGACGCTTCGGGATCGCCTGATGCTGGTTGTTCGTCTGCAACCCAGGAGACAAACAGTCGCAGCCAGTTCTCGGTTGGCTCGGTTATCTGCACACCAACGCGTGCAGTTCCATAAATCGCAGGCGCAGTTCGAACGACTAACGCTGTCACTTCAATCGGTGCGCCATCCGGTCGGTGTGCGCGCAAGTAGAGGCGTTCACCGCGACTGACTTTTTGGTTCAAATGAAACAGAGTACCGGAAGTGGAGATATCGTCTGTTTCAGTTGGCTCGCTCCATGCTGAACCATCTTCGGCACGGCCTGAAACTACAATCGGCAGGCGCAGCGCCATGCGTAGAGCAAATCGTCTCTCTTCGTTGTTATAGGGCGTGCTCATCGTAGGCAACACTAGTATCAAATTCTCTCAGGATGAGTGCGCACGGCGTGCCTCTTCGCCGTCGTTGCGCCAGTCATAAAAACCTTCGCCAGTTTTCTTTCCGAGTTTGCCTTCCGTTACCAGGCGACGCAAAACCTCGGGCGGCCTAAATGTTTCAGATCCAAGTTCGCGATAGAGATACTCTGCGATGTCGAGACGCACGTCCAGACCAACATGGTCCGTCAGCTTCAGGGGTCCCATCGGATGATTGTAACCAAGCTCCATTGCGGTATCGATGTCGCGAGCGCTTGCTACTCCCTGCTCGAGCATTCGCATTGCCTCGAGACCAAGTGCAATTCCGAGCCGGCTCGATGCAAATCCGGGAACATCCTTCACTATTATCGGGTGCTTTCGCATCCGCTTTCCGACTTCGGAGACACTCTCAACAGTCTCAGCGCCAGTCTTTTCACCTACAACAATCTCCAACAGCCTCATGATGTGAACCGGATTGAAGAAATGCATGCCCACAACATTCTCAGGTTGTCGTGAACCACTGGCAATCTTCGTAATCGATAACGACGAAGTATTACTGGCAAAAATGAACTCACGATCTGTGGCTTGCTCCAGCCGGCGCAGGATGTCTCGTTTGAGATCTAGTCTTTCGGGTGCGGCTTCGATAATCAAATCGTTTTCCGCAAGTTCCTCCAGACGTGTGGTGCCCTGAATCAGTTGCAGGATTCTATCGCTGTCAGCTTCGGTAAGCTTACCCAGCTGAATGCCCTTCGCGAGATTCTTACCAATTGCTGCAATTCCGCGAGCCAGGGCTTCTCGATCGACCTCGGCAAGAGCTACTGGGAACCCTGCCGCAGCCGAAACCTGGGCGATGCCGTGGCCCATCGTGCCGGCGCCAACCACTGCAACTGTCGTAACCCTTTGCAGGCCGCTTCCTTGCATCAACGGTAAGATCGCTCTCCTTCAGGAACAACGTTTCGGCCTAGCGAAACAGTGGTTCGACTACCGTAATTGCAGTAGTTATACTATACGCTCAACCGAAAAGGCTATACTCGCGTGCTCAGAAATCCACACATTCCGCCGATTACGAGGAATGAGCCTGGAGCACTTACGCAGCGTGGCGCCTCATTCTGTTTCGCTAATTTTACATAGCTATTGAATCCAACGGTACAACCTGTTCATCTGCGGACATTGTACGAGGGAACATTTGATGAAGAGAGATGTAGTGATTATCGGATCAGGTCCAGCGGGCCTGACAGCGGCGATCTACTCCGCACGGGCCAATCTGAAACCGCTCTTAATCGACGCGCCGGCCGATGCTGAAAAGCAAACGACGCCTGGCGGCCAACTGATGATTACGACCGATGTCGAAAATTATCCAGGCTTCTCGGAAGGTATCCAGGGGCCAGACTTAATGGTCGAGTTTCGCAAGCAAGCCGAGCGATTCGGGACAGAGTTCCTCGAGGTTTGGATTAAAGAAGTCGACCTCAGCGAACGCCCCTTTACCCTGTACACCGACGACCAAACGATAACGGCTGAAACGCTAATTATTGCCTCTGGAGCGTCTGCGAAGTGGTTGGGCGTCGCAGGGGAAGCAAAGGTCCCGCTGGGATTCGGAGGCAATGGCGTATCCGCGTGCGCAACGTGCGACGGCCCGTTACCTGCATTTCGGAATAAAACTCTTGTCGTCGTTGGCGGCGGCGATACGGCCATGGAAGAAGCCACCTTCCTTACCCGTTACGGTGGGAGAGTGCATGTGGTCCACAGACGCGACAAGCTGCGGGCATCGAAAATCATGCAGGAAAAAGCATTTCAGAATCCGAAGATCGAGTTTATCTGGAACACTGAATTGGAAGAGATATTGGGCAACGATGCTGATGGGGTTACCGCAGTACGACTAAAGAACCTTCAAACCGGCGACATATGCAACTTCCCATGCGCCGGGGTCTTCGTTGCTATTGGTCATAAGCCCAATACAGATTTGTTCAAAGGTCAGCTCGACATGGATCACATCGGATACCTGAAAACTTCAGGTCATTCGACTGCCACAAATATCCCCGGCGTCTTTGCTTGTGGCGATGTTCAGGACTCGGTGTACCGGCAAGCAATCACAGCGGCAGGCACAGGCTGCATGGCGGCGATTGATGCCGAGCGCTTTTTAGATCATTTACCGGTTGCGATGCCGAGCGGTGAAGAGATAACGATCGAAGGCGAACACATCACACCAGATCACCAGGCGATTATCACGGCAGATGGTCACATGATTCCAAATGAACCTGTCGCGCAGGAGATTGAGGAATAGTTTTTAGAGCAGGACTATTGAATCGTCGTCACGACGTGTGGTGCGTTCGGGGGCAGCGGGACGCGACGGTTGATACTCGACCTCGTCGGTGCGTGGACAAGCCTCACAGTAAACACCGAGGTGGTTTTTTCGATCGTCGCATTCGTTACAATGTAGCGCCTCGCCAAGCTTCCTGAGAGAGTCCAGCAAAGGTACAAGCAGACGGCCACGGCTCGTTAATTCGTATTCAATGTGTGGCGGGTTGCCACCGAAATCTGTGCGCTTCACCAAATCGTCTTTCTCCATATCACGCAATCGCGCGACGAGCGTGCGACTGCTGATGGGAAAGAGACCGTTCACAAGTTCCATCGTACGCTTTGGACCATACATCATTTCGCGAATGATCAGCATAGACCATTTGTCGCCCATTATCTGGAGCGCTCCCGCTATCGGACAGCCATCGATTTCGCGTCGTCTCATACCGGAAAGGGTATATTGAATTAAGGTCTCAGGTTGATATTATATGTTTTGATTTTTGAGTTGAGAGTCGTCGCGTTCATCCCCAACAGGCGCGCCGCCCGTGATTGATGCCCACCCGTTTGTTCTAACGCACGTCTGATGAGGTCAATTTCGAACCGTCGCACTTCCTCGTAGAAGTTTATGCCGCGGCCGATGTCCTGCACGGCTGCGTTGCTCGCGCCATCGTGTGAAGAAGCCACGACCGATTGCGGATCACTGATTTCGGGACGCAAACATTCACGAGTGATTTCCTCAGCGGGCGCGATTACAACAGCACGTTCGATTGCATTCTCGAGCTCGCGAACATTTCCCGGCCACGAATACGCTTCGAGCAACGCCAAAACGTCGGGAGCAATCTGGTCCGACACGTTCCGAGCGTTCTCTTCATTGTATTTTTGTATGAAGTGTTGAGCCAGCGGCAGAATGTCTTCACGCCTGTCTCTCAGCGGCGGGAGTTCAATTGGTACGACTGCCAAACGGTAGTAGAGGTCTTCGCGAAAGCTTCCCTGCCTGACTGCTTCTTTAAGATCGATGTTGGTTGCAGCGATGATGCGAACGTCCACCCGTCGCGGCGACGTGTCGCCGAGCGGAGTAAACTCGCGCTCCTGGATAACGCGCAGTAAACGGACCTGGGTTTCGGGAGGGATGTCGCCGATCTCGTCGAGAAAGATCGATCCGCCGTCAGCAACTTCGAAGAGACCTTTCTTTGCGGCGACAGCACCCGTGAAAGCTCCTCGCGTGTGTCCAAACAGTTCCGATTCAAGCAACTCGGAAGGGATGTTCGAGCTATTGACAGTAACAAAGGGACGTCCCACCCGGGTACTGGCTTCGTGAATAGCCTTTGCAATCAGCTCCTTGCCGGTTCCGCTTTCGCCGGTTATCAACACAGTAGACCGCGCGGGAGCTACCTGTTCCACCAAACGAAATACTTCCTGCATCACATCGGCACGACCGACGATCTCGCCGCGGTCAACTGCTTTACTCATCGCACGCCGTAACGTGCGTCGTTCCTCTTCCTTGCGACGGCGCTTAATCCCCGCCGCTATGGTTGCGGTAATTTGCTCGTTCTGAAACGGTTTACGAATGCACCCGAAAGCACCGCGTTCCCATGCAGCGATGGCCGTATCGAATGTTGCGTAAGCAGTGATCATTACAATCACTGCTTCAGTATCCATCTTGAGGAACTCTTCCAATGCGCGGAGGCCGCCAATGCCGGGCATTGAGACGTCAAGCAGCACGACATCAAAAGCGCGCCGCCCGTAAGCTTCGATTCCTTCTTCACCGGTCTTCGCGAGATCTACACGGTAGCCTTCCGCCGTAAGGAGAGTTTCGAGGACCTCACGCATGATCTCCTCGTCGTCTACAACGAGGACCGATCCCTTCTTTGTGCTGCGCTTTTCAATCTTCATGCTTGTGTGGTCGAGAAGAACGGCTAGTTTAGCGATTTCACAATATAAAACAAAAGGGCTGCTTGCTAAGTTGATGGTTCAGTTTCACAAAAAGCAGTGTCTCTCGCTCTCACGGCGGTGTCCCACCAATTGTTTGCAGGCACGCTAATTAAAATGCCGTTTACTATTGCAGTTGGAAGAACGCGGTGCCTGGCCACGCATTCCAAAGAGTGACGAGAGTGACGCTTGACTTGGATTCGAGTTGGTCGAGCTGTGTTTAGTCGCCGACTGCCTGCAATCGAGCGCGGGACCGGACTGTAGGGAGGGTGATACGAAATGTGGTGCCTTTTCCGGGGGTACTTTCAACGCCAATGCGTCCGGCATGCTCCTGCACAATACCGTACGATACGGCAAGTCCCAGACCTGTTCCGCGGCCTACGCCTTTCGTTGTGTAGAAGGGATCGTAGATTTTAGCCACGTTTTCGGGAGCAATGCCGATGCCGTTATCAGAGACCTCTACGCTTAGGGAGCCGTCATCGGTGGCATGCGTTGAAATGGTTATTTGGCCGCCATCGGGAATTGCATCGCGTGCGTTTAGGAGGAGGTTCGTGAAAACTTGCTGCAGTTTACCGCTATTGCCGACGATTGACGGTGCGTCGCGGTCATATGATCTGACAATTTCAATCCGACCATGGCGCATTTGCGGCTCAATGAGCTGCAACGTGTCGTCGAGCACTCGACCAATGTCAATTTCCACAAATTCTGTAGCGCTACCCGTTCTTGAAAAGTTAAGAAGGTTGTTGACTATGTTAGTCGCACGCTCGGCCTGCTTCCGCACTTTTTGTAGCAGAGCGTGTTTCGGATCCGTTTCCGCGAACATTCCGAGCAACATCTGTGTGTAAGAAGAAACGCCCGTTAGCGGTGTGTTTACTTCATGCGCAACGCCTGCCGCCAATAGACCGATAGACGAAAGTTTCTCCCGCTGTTGCAGTTGTTCTTCGAGGCTGATACGTGTGGTTACATCTTCCAAAACGACCAGCGCTCCGGTTTGTCCCTGACCATCTTGCAAAGGCGCGACGGCGATGTTGAGAATCAGTGAACGATTTGCCCGCGTTGCTGTATGCAACTTGTAGATGTTTCGAATTTCCTGTAAATGCCACTTCTCGGGACCGAGGACCTGCCATAGCGTATCGGCAAAGTCGCTTGCGAAAAGCTCCTCGACATATCTTCCGACAGCTGCGTCTCGACGGAGATCAAGAATATGTTCAAGGGCTGAATTCAAGCGAGTTACTCGACCATCGAGATCGACCGCAAGCAAGCCTACGTTGATCGATTCGATGATCGACTCGTTGAACTCTTTTAGCAATTTGAGTTCACTCGCGCGTTCCTGCTGATCCTGATAAAGCAGACTATTCTCGATTGCGACCGCCACATAACCTGAAACAGTGCGCAGAATTTCAACATCTTCTGATGAGAGAAGAGCGCCATCTGCAGACCGACCGAGCCCGATCACCGCAACCATTCGTCCTCGTACGACGCATGGCGCGAAATAGTGAAGCGTACGTCTGACGAAGCCATTCGAGTCGGACGTGAGATCCAGATCATCGGCGCGTACCACTCCAGTTTCTGCCGAACGGACGCGAATCATTTCTCGAAAGTCAGGAGGAACAATTACCTGTGAAGAGAGGCCCGCAGCGCGAGCTATGCGATAACCCGATCCAGAGGTCTTATCTTCGATGAAGATCGCGATACGGCCGACGTTAAGTACTTCCTGCAGACGATTGACCAGCGAATCGAGTAATGGATCGAGAGCAGTAGTGGCAGAAAGAGTGCGGCCAAAATCCAAGAGGCTGTTTCTCAAGTCGTACCTTTCACCATAGAACAGACGGTCGACTTGCTCCTGAAGAAAATGCTTGACTGGGGCCGCCACCATGACAATTGCTGCCATTGCCAGCACTGCTACCACCACCCGCAAAGTGATTTCACCTGAGCTGAATTCCTGGTCAGACCCAAACGCGTATAGGCCACCCAAGTAGACGACTACTCCGATTAGCAGCGCAATGGCTAAGGTCGTCAACGCATAAACAAACACGCGTCGCACTACGAGTTCGACATCCATCAGACGATACCGAACGACCGAATAGCCGAAGGACAAGGGGATGAATATGAGTGGAAGAACGGCGGCGTCGGTTAACCATCGGTCTGCCTGCGCACCGAAGAGATACCCAATCCCATAGAGAACCGTGAATGGCGTTATCGCAAGCACAGATCCCCAAACCACCCACTTCATCTGTTGACGAACCACTGTGCTCTTCGCGGTTGCCAGGGTGCGAATGAGCAGCACGGCACTCGCAATCAGCGCCACTACAAAGTGGAAAAAGCTTACGCGATAGTAGATACCAACGAAAGATTCTGAGAGCGGCGGAATTCGACCCAGACTCGGTGCGACTTTGAAGAACAGTTCGCGAATGAAGTCGTGTAAGAAGACGAAGACGGAAACGGTCAGCAGGAAAACTGCAGGTGTATAGAATGAGATAACGCGCCATCGATGTTTGGAGAACAACTGCTGTTTCGATGGGTACAGTGCGCAAAAGTGTAGAAACAGTGGAGGAAACAGGATAAACGCAGCATTCCGAAGAACGGCGACTGCGAGATCCAGATCACGGTAAGACCCAGTTGGTGTGTAGAAATGAAATGCAAATGCGGCCAAACAGAGTGTTGCGAAATGTAGAGCAAAAGGTGCACGCCCACCTTGTTTGAAGAGAACGAAGAACCCAACGAATAGATAGATAACTCCAAGCAGGTTGATGTAGAGAACTCGCGGAGTCCACTTGTGGATCGCACCAAGATTGTCGAGATCCGCATAGTACTGTCGAGTCTCTTCAGGGTATGACGGACGCTCCATCAAATAGTGCAGCGATCCGCCAACGCGCGCCTGGTCAAGGTAGATTTGAACGTCCCTTGCGTGCGAGATTTCCTCGTATTTCCCAACGCCATCGAGGCTAATCGCCAGCAAACGGTCGCCGGGCAGCAGCCACGCTCGATCAGCGGCGGAGTTTCGCTCGATCGATTCAGCAATGATCCCGTTTTTTGTATCGGCCCAGGTCACGCCTTCCCACGGAGGCGTTTCGTGCCTGGCCCGTTGACGAAAGTTCAGTACCCCCGCGCTAACGAGCAGCGCAGCTCCTATCAAAAGTAACCATGTTCTGGTTGTAAGTACCGATCCTTTCAAAACATCCTCAACTTCTTTTCGGAGTCGACACAGGTCGATCCATGTGCATCAAGCAAGGTATGTTCCCATGTTTAATTTCAACGGTCAGTTGCGTCCTCCACCACCACGAGCCGTGGAAATTGGAGATCATAATGGGAACAACGCGAGTGGGTGCTTCAACTCAGGAGCGGTGGTATCCAACTTTTCGGAGTTGTCCGAGAATTTGAACAGGACCACTTCGAGGGGTTGCGAGGATCCGAGCGTAAGAGTGGAGAGCTAAAAGGGTTTACTCGCCGGCTCCTCGTCGGCTCCCGCACATTTAGAAACGAAGCGAGATGCCTCCCCGAACTGAGCGACGGGTGTTACCTACCAGCGTCAGGACATCCCCGTTTTCTGCGGTTGCTTGATTATCAAGTAAGTTACGGGCGTCGATCATTGCTTCAGCCCGTAGCGGCAACCCAAAACTCGGCAGCTCCTGAGTGACTTGAATGCTCAAAGAGGGATCGTAAACACCGAGTCGTCCTGCAAATGGATCGATCGCGAATACGGTCGCCTCTGGAGAGAACCGGACAACGGTTCGAACTTGAGTACCGGTCCGAAAACCGGCACCTAGCTGCAACGCAGCGGTTTGAAAGAAACCGTTTTTGAAGAGGTCTGCCGGGTTAGAAAAAGCTTCTGAAAGTTTCTGTCCTCGTCCAAACGAATAACCGGCTGACGCCGTCCACATGCGATTCAATCTTCGCGTATAAACGAGGCGCAAACCGCGCGATGTTCCCCGTTGATTAGCGACCTCCATAAACGCGGCTCCCACGCTTCCGGTAAATCCGGTCATTGGAGACATCATCAATCCCACGCCGCGACCCGAAGTCGTATCGAAGAACGCTGTCGCCTCGAGATTGGAGTTGTTATCAAGTACACGTTCGATTCCGAACTCCAGCCGATGACTTCGTTCCATCAACGCCTGACCATCAACGAAGGCAACTGGTCGTGTGGCTTGTTCACGAAAAACGACTTGACCATCTTCGAAGTTGGCGACGCTCTGAATACCATCTTCACCATCGCCGGCGGCAAACGCGGCTCTGACTCGGGTACGCGCGTTTGCATCAAACTGCACGCCGAAACGCGGGGTTAGCGCATGTGCACCATTTCTACCCATAAAACGTGAATAGTCGACGCCCATCAGGATCACGATGCCGTCGCGTACGATCCACTCATCAACGGCGCGTAGCGAAACCTGACCAAAAATTTCCGAGTTGTTGAACTTATTTCCCCAGAGCGGTGTTCCGAGGCGTATGCCAGCCGCAGTCACGTCGACTTTGTGACGATCCGCGACGCGAATTCGACTCGAAGCCTCAAAACGCTCAGGAGCATCTGTACCAACTCCGGTTTGTCCAGCGATGATTACGTCAACCCGCTCAGAAACAGGAGTTGAGACCGCGAAGTTCAGACCGCGGTAGCTTGATGCATAACCATTATAGGCAATGAAACTCTCGAGAACTCCATGCGTTCGTGTTGCCGCGTTGTTACTGTTATCTGGGTCCAACACTTCGGGTTGATCTTCAGCAGCGGTGCTTTGCTCAACCGCCGCTATGGTTGAATCTTCACCCCCGTCGACCTGAAAAATCGAACGACGCGATTGAGCCGAGCGAAGGGTCCATTTGGCGTCCTCCCGGTCTCTGCGACGCTCGGGCAATGTTTTGCCGTAGCCAACTGGTTCAAGATTGAACCGATAAACCAGTTCTTGTGAAGCGCGTACCTCGACTGAAGAGAAAACCACTTCTCCAAAACCTTGGGCCATGGCCTTGATGACATAGCGGCCGGGCGTCACCTTCGCGATGAAGTTTCCCTGGTTATCGGTAAACGCTTCTTTGGCTGCTCGTTTGGCTCCATCTCGGAGCAACGAAACGAGAGCACCTGGCAAAGGATTGCCATGCTGGTCATGTACGGAACCTGTGATCGTAGCGAGACCCGGCCTGGGGGAAGTTGCAGCGGTCGATTGAAACGCCGAGAGAGTCGCGATTACGACTGCCGACAATGCAAAAGTTAATGCTCTTCTCATCACGAAAAGACCTCCTCGAGCAAGCATTGCAGCGAAAGAACCGCAAGTCGGAACAGCCGCAGCTTGGAAATCCGGTTGGTCGGTTGCAAGTATTCTCAAGAGTTCATTCCTTGTTCACTTTAGCCGCTACCCAGAATTGTGAAAAGGCCCGAACTGGTTCAGGCGAGGAGACTTACCGGAACCTTGGATAAGGCCCTCATTTTCGGCCATTCGCGGAACCGGTGTCAAGCAAATGGGCCGCTTCTATGCCGACTTTGTCCCAACTTTTAGCCGTGCTAGGATGCAATACCCCTAAAGCTATGGCTCTTGAGCATTAGTTCCAGACACATGATAGACGACGTTCAGTCAACCAAGCTTCCGAATGGCATCGCCGTCCTGACCGAGCATATGCCGGGTCTACGGTCAGTAACCGCGGGCATTTGGGTGCGTCGGGGTTCGCGTCATGAATCGGTCGAACTAAACGGCATTTGCCACTTCATAGAACATTCCGTTTTTAAAGGAACAAGAAGGCGAACGGCTCGGGATATTGCGGTTGAAACCGATCGGCTTGGGGGCCATTTCGACGCTTATACGACCCATGAGATGACGGGTTTCGCTACAAAGGTTGCGGACGCGGCGCTGTCGGAGGCTATCGACCTGCTGGCGGATGTGGTTTCGCACCCGCGATTTGACCAGGAAGACCTCGAACGAGAACAGCGAGTGATTCTCGAAGAGATGAAAATGGTGGAGGACACTCCGGATGAACTCCTGGGGGAATTGTTCAACGCGGCATACTTTCCGAATCAGCCGTTGGGTCGACCAATTGAAGGTACAAAGGAAACTGTGTCGACCTTTGATCACAAAACTACAGTGGCTTTCCACGCACGCGAGTTTTCTTTCGAGAACCTGGTCGTGGCGGCCGCCGGAAACGTTCAGCATGCACGACTAGTTGAACTGGTAGGACAAGCGTTTGATGGGTGCTCAGGGGGGCGGCAGGCGCGAGCATATCCAATCCAAAATTTATTACCACGGCCATCGTCACCAATTCTCGTTGAACAAAAAACTGAGTTGGAGCAGGCACATTTGGTGATAGCGGCTCCGTGGCCTTCTGCAGTCGATGAACAGCGTTACGCAGCGAGTCTGTTAGCTTCCGTCCTTGGGGGAGGCACTTCCAGTCGGTTGTGGCAAAAAATCAGAGAAGAACGCGGACTTGCCTATTCCGTTGGTGCGGGCGGCAGCGCGTTCTCCGACATTGGTGTCTTTTCGATATATGCCGGCACGTCGCCAGACCAACTCGACGAGGTCGTTGATCTCTCACTAAACGAACTTCGTCAGGTCGTGAAGGAAAGTGTGTCTGAGGAGGAATTACGAATTGCCAAAGATCAGGCAGTTTCGTCGATCCTACTCGGTCTCGAATCCTCCAGTGCGCGCGCGAGTACGTTGGCGCGTCAGGAAATTATTCATAGCAGGCGCATCGGGCCAGATGAAGTGATCGAAAAAATTCGTAAGATCACACCCGAGGAATTGAAAGAAGTCGCCAACACCTATTTCAAATCCGAGGCTCTAGCGCTGGGTGCACTGGGCAACTTGAATGGTTTCCGCGTTGACCGATCTCGCCTCTCCATCTAAACAAAAACGGCGATAGCCGATTTTTAGTTTAAGTGGTAAATTCCATCCTGCCTTTCTTCGTTAGTGCCAGAGCAACAAACATGAAACTTACCGTTCTTGGCAGCGGATCAACTGGCAATGCCGTTTTGATCGTTGCGGGCATCACTCGTGTACTTGTCGACGCAGGATTAAGCGCAAAGGAAATTGCACGACGTCTAACACTTGTTGGCGAGGATGTCGGACAACTTGATGGGGTACTTGTCACACATGAACATGGCGATCATGCGGGCGGGTTGCGGGTACTTCTGAGTTCAGTCGATTGTCCAGTCTACATTTCCGCCAAGACTCACGATGCGTATGTGAGTGAACGCTTCAACGTGAGCAATGAAGAACCGCGAAGGCGTGCAAAGGCGTTGCGAGATCGCACCGAGCAGATTGAATCCAGTAAAGACTTCCGCATTGGCGAAATAGATTTTCATCCATTCACGATTCCTCACGATGCTGTAGACAATTTCGGCTTTACCGCAACTCATCATGGAGTGAAGATCGCCACGCTGATGGACTTTGGGCATATCACGACCTTGGTGACTGAACGATTGCGAGGGTGCGCGGCTATCGTCATGGAATCAAACCACAGTCGCGACATGTTGAAAGCTTGCGATGCTTATCCATGGGAACTTAAGCAGCGGATCCTGTCGCGACTCGGACACCTGTCTAATGAAGACGTAGCTGACTGGTTGAAGGATGGCTTTGACGGCGCGGCTAAATACATTGTTTTAGCGCACCTCTCCCAGCGCGCAAATAACCCTTATCTCGCAAAAATAACTGCTGAAGTCGCATTACAGGAGCGCGCCCCACTGTTTCCCGTCGAAACTGAAATCAGCTTATCCTTTCCGAAGGAGCCAACACCCTGGATAGAGGTTTGAAAACAAGCCAACAGCGGATTCGTATCATGGCAGTTACGGTGTCGCTAGTGTTGTTGGCCACGACTGCATGTGGCCTGAAGCACGAACGCAACACCCTGCCGGCAGAGGTGGAGTCAACTATTGGCACGGTGAGCGATGATATTGCTGCTGAACGTTATGAAAAAATTTACAACGAAGGCTCGGATCTGTGGCGACGAGACGCAACACTTGAGCAGTCGATAGAAGTGTTAAAAACGCTCCGGTCACGACTCGGTAAAGTTGAGAATCGAACCTTGCATTCCGCGACGGAGCAGCAGAATTCTGGAGGTCCGTTAAGCGGAAACTCCTGGGTCGTAACGTATCAGACAAAATTCGAACGTGGCGAGGGTATGGAAACATTTACCCTTATAGAGCAGAACGGTCGTTACTTGTTGGCCCGATATTTTGTGAATTCAACCGCACTGAAATAATAAGTGTTGGTGTTTGATCTTTGGGCAATTGTCAGTCGTCAGCGTCCATCGCCGCTGGTCCCTTGTCCGTTGTACCTTTAATGGTAGGGGATTTAGAAAATTGAAGAATAGACGGTGGAAACCTAACCGACAACTAACAACGGACAACGGAACTTTATGATTCCTCGCTATACACTTCCAGAGATGGCCGCCATCTGGTCGGAGCAGAATAAATTTCAGAAGTGGCTCGACGTTGAGTTAGCTGTCTGCGAAATCCATGCTGAGATGGGAACGATTCCTCGTGCCGCATTCGAGCAGATTAGAGCCAAGGCTAGCTTTTCAGTCGATCGGATTGAAGAGATCGAGAGGACCACTAACCACGACCTGATCGCGTTCACGACCAATCTTGCTGAATCCATCGGTGAAGCTTCGCGGTTCGTCCATTACGGTTTGACATCGTCAGATGTCGTTGATACGGCAAATGCACTCTTGCTCCGCGATTCTGCCGAGATACTGATCAAAAAAGTCGATGCGCTGATGGAAATTTTGAAGCGGCGCGCTTTCGAGTTTAAAGACACGCCACAAATCGGCCGCACTCATGGTATTCATGCTGAACCGACGTCGTTCGGTCTGACGTTCGCACTATGGTTTGACGAAATGAGACGCAATCGTGATCGGCTCGGTCAAGCGAGAGAGGCTGTTGCGGTTGGAAAAATCAGTGGCGCAGTCGGCGCTTTTGCTCATCTCGATCCCATTGTCGAGGAAAAAGTTTGCGCTTTGCTCGGCTTGAAGGCAGCGCCAATTTCCACGCAGGTGATTCAGCGAGACACGTATGCGGAG
>JBHEMC010000086.1:0-13930 GCA_046262775.1 Pyrinomonadaceae bacterium
TCATTGATGGTTATCTCGCTCATAACCCGCTCGACTGCGGCGTCAACCTCCTGAAGCACGTCGCCAAGTACCGTCTCTATATTTACACCTACCGGACAGTCTGGGTTTGGTGGCTGCCGGTGGAGGGAGAACACGCCGCCACATTCCAAAGCCTGGTAAACGTCGAGCAGCGTCATTTCGGCAGCGTCGTTTGCCAGACGGGATCCACCTAGCGCACCGGTCTGCGACACCACCAGTCCCGCGTCCGCCAACTCGCACAGAATGCGCCTAATTACGACAGGATTGGTATTAACGCTCTCCGCCACCTGCTCGGACTTCAAGGGTTCATCGCCTTTCCATGCCATGAGCGTCAGGACATGGACGGCCACTGCGAATCTACTGTTGGTCGACATTTGGTGGTCTGAATACGAGCCGCGCGCTCCCAGTTTGTAACCATTATAGTTACAGTTTTAAATTTGTCAATTCTGATACTCGATTAACACATTCACGGCCGTATCCCGGTTAAGAACCGGCTCAGGCAGCCGTAAACCGAACGTTATTAGGAAGGTAAAAGGGTCGGATCGGTTGCCGCAAAATTACTCTTCGGTCGCAAAAAGGGTAGGGTTTCTAGTCCTTGAATGAGGTCAAACAGGAGATCAAGGTCGACGGACTTCGGCAACCAGGGCGGTATAGCCGGCTTGAAGGGCTTTGTCCCTTCGTCGCTTACATAGGCCGGAAACGCAGTTGCAGGGACGTCACTCATTGGCACGGCCCTCAATTCCTTTAACAGTTCATAACCGTCCATGTCGGGCATTCCTATATCTGACACAATAATGTGTGGTTTCTTCCCTGCTGCGGAGCTCAGTGCATCGGCTGCTGATCGAAGCGGTATGACATTGGCCCCTTCCTGCGTGAAGATTGTATTCAGTAAGCCAGAGTGTCCGCCGAATCTTCTACTAACAAGATGTCCAGTCGTGTAGGGAATGGCCTTTCTGAGGTTCAGGCGCAGCTAGCGTCTCGGGTTCTGCTGCGAGTTGCAATGACAAGCAAAACCGTGCGCCGTGACCCAAACCTTCTGAATGCGCTTCCAATCTCCCGTGATGCATCTTCACGAGTGCATAAGCTATTGCCAACCCAAGCCCAAGTCCGCCGTGCACTCGGGAGAGAGAGCCGTCGGCCTGCCGAAATCGATCGAATACATATGGTAAAAAGTCAGGGCTGACGCCAATATCATCGTCCTCGACTATAAGACACGCCTCACGGTCGCTGTTGTTCGTTGCTACTGATGCATGACCGCCATAATTTGATCGCGTTAGAAATCAGATTCCAGGCAATCTGGTGTAAGCGGCCAGGTTCTCCCAAGACAGTGAGAGGTGCCTTTGAGAGGCTTACGATCAGATCAATATTGCGCGCCGCCGAAGCCGTTTTAGTTTTATCGACTGCAGCACGAACAGCCGCATTGAGATCAGTTGAGCGCGGTCGAGCGGAGTTTACTCGTGGCAATAGGCGAGGTATCCAGACATATCCATGAGCCGCGACTGTAATTACGCGTTTCTCTAAGTAGCATCGAACGCCTGGGCCACTCCACGATTGTCGAGATGTCCACCATGCAGCAGTTTGATCCAGCCAACGCCGTTTCACGAATGATTTGATTGTTCCGAATCCGGGCCGCTATCGGGTGTTTTCGGCCCCGTAAAAGGAAAGACTTAAAAGCCGCTCTTTACTTGCGAGGGCCGTATATTATCAGTTGGCCTATCTGTTCAAGCTGAAGTGGGAGGTATTAGGGTTGCTGTTGGAATTTCAAACATAACCGGACGTTCGAGTGTCAAATCGAATGGTAGTAATGCAGTTATTTGTGGCCCGGATATATTAAGTCTACGTCTTTCCACACGGATTAACGACCTTCAAGGCATCCGACTCACTTCTACGGCAAGATGGCATGGTCGTTGCTCCATTGACCAGTGTCTCAAATCGGTTTTGCGGGATTTGAGCGAACGTTTAACTTTCAACCTTTTCAAGGAGGCTTGTGATGTTGTGGACGATTATTGTGATTCTGTTTGTACTATGGTTGATTGGTCTTCTGGCACACGTGGGCGGCGGTTTAATTCACCTGCTTCTGGTGATTGCGGCGATTGTGCTGGTGATTAACCTGTTGACGGGTAGGCGAGCGGTCTAAGGTTAATGACGAAGCAATATGTTCTTAATTGTGAAGAGCCCTGGCCTCGCACCGGGGGTTGTCCACAACGAAGCAGCGCCTCTTCAGAAATGGAGGGGCGTTGCCTCTTGCGGACATGCTACGTCGTCTGGTGCTTGAGTCGGATTAGGTGTATCGCGAGCAGCCAGCCGATATTGGCGGCGTTTTGATTTACCAAACAGATCGTGAAGAGCTTCGACTATAAGTTGCCCGATGGTTCTACGGTTGCTGTTCAGCACGGACAGCCACTCTCGCCAACCCATTTGTGGAAAATAAATTCCGCGAAACGAGATTCTCATGATGAAGTGATAGATCTTCCATCCCACAGACTTATCGGCTAACAGTTGAATCGCTTCATGGTTACGTTCCGCACTGTAGGACGATTCCCATGCATGCTCTAGTTCCTGCTGCGCCTCTTGAATCGACATCTTCAACGGTGTATGGGCCATTTGATAAGGAGCGAAGTCTAGCCAGTGTTTTGGTCGTGTGAGTCGGCCTTCCCTGAGTAATCGATCATAGAGCGGTGTTGCTGGGAAAGGCGTCAGTTGCCCGAATACGGGTAGCCCTGGGGGCCATGTACGGATTTGGCTAAGTGTGCGCTCGGCGACTCCCGGTGTGTCGTTATCCATCCCAAAAATAAAGGAGGTGATTGCGAATAGATTCCTGTCACCGAGCCTTTTTAGAACTGCCGCGTATTCGTCTGGCTTGTTAAAGTTTTTATTGACGTCTGCAAGATTAACCGGGTCGATCGATTCCATACCGATGAACACGAGCATTCCGCCGGCCTGAGCGATCAAATCGACGAGCTCCTCATCGCGTAGAAGATTTGCGCTGATCTGAGCCGTCCACGGTAGCTGCGCTCCGGCAGCAATAATGTCGCGCAACAGGGACTTAGTCCGTTTGATATTTATCGCAAAGTTATCGTCCACGAAGAAAACCGCAATCTGCCCGTGCTCTCTCTTCGCGCGGGCTTTCAATCTCAGTAGTTCTTCAACAATGCTTTCATTCGTACGAAACCGAATAGAATCGCCAAAGAAGCCGGTAACGGTGCAGAACTCGCAGCCATAGGGACAGCCGCGTCCCGACTCGATAGGAATAATTCGGAAGGTACCCCACCCAGGACCGACACGTCGCAGTAATGAGCTGAAAATCTTCGGCACCACATTGAATTGTTTCAGGTTGAGGGCTTCCCAGGGAATAATCGGATAGTTTGCAAGGCATGGCTTGCGCTCTTTACCTGAGTCGTCAACTGGCGAATAAACTTCCTTCAGCGTCCCGGCTGCGGCGTCATTGACAATCTTCGGCCAGGTTTCATCAGCCTCACCCAATGCGATGGCGTCTGCATAACGTGGACCTCCAGTGCGACCCAAAGGCTCATCCGGAACCTCCGTAACATGTGGTCCACCCATCACTACCGGGATTCCAGCAGACCGCAGTGCGCTGGCGACGCCATAAGCCCTGGCAATCATCCGCGTCATAGCGCCGATTCCTACGAGACCAATACCTTCGCGCAGCGCAAACTCGACGAGTTCTTCCTCAGTCATTGCCCGCGCATTGCCATCAATCAGGAATACCTCGTGCCCTGGTGGAGTTAGCGTCTGTAGCAGGAACATCCACAAGTGAGGCATGAAATTGCGGGTGACACCATTATCAGGGTTGTACAGAAGAATTTTCATCGATAGCTCAAACGTCGGGATAAAACGGTTGCTTCCAAAGAGGCGAACAAAAAACAGCGGGAGGGGATGCCCACTGATGATCGGGTATAAACCAAGAATTAAAAACGCACTGGATAACTGGCGCGGCACTATAACAGATCAGTACCGGTTCGTACATAGGGTTTAGGCCGCGAGATCATTCAACCGCTGACAAATTACTGTTGGCGGGACCATTATAAACTTTCCCGGTCGCATCATACCGAGAGCCATGACAGGGACAATCCCAAGTCTTCTCGAATGAGTTCCACGCTACCAAACATCCGAGGTGCGGGCAAACTGCAGATTTTTCGTATACCTTGCCGGCGATATCTTTGTAAACCGCTGTCTTCGCCAGGCCACGCCGCATGATTGCACCTTCGTTGCGTCGTATCTCGTCGACTGATTTGACCTCAGCAGGCGTTACATAATCGGAATACTGCTCGACAACGTTTAGGTTTTCTTTGACATACTCCGGCGCCGCTCGCAGTGTTACCCTTGAGGGGTCATACAACTCAGCCCATCGGTTGTACCGGCCTTGAATCAGATCAGTCAACAAAACTCCAGCAATCGTACCGTGCGTCATGCCCTGGCCGGAATCTCCAGTAGCAATAAATACGTTCTTATCGTCAAGCGGATTGCGGCCAATGAACGCAAGGTAATCCGCCGGCTCCATCACCTGGCCTGACCAGCGAAAGCACGTCTCGCCCATCTCCGGAAATCGTTCGCGACACCACTGTTCGAGAGCTTCGAATCTCCGCTCGCCATCGTTTGCCTGCCCAGTTTTGTGGTCTTCACCACCGACGACGAGAATCTCGAGCGATTCATCGTCGGCGTCTCTCTGCAGTCGGATGTAGTGGTACGGATCTCCGGTGTCCCAATACAAAGCTCGCGGAATTGAACCTTTCGGAATGCGCGCGCCGATCACGTATGTAACATATGGCGCTTGCTTTGTATGCATTGTCACGACATCATTTATCGGAGTGTTCGTGGCGACCACGATGGTTTTACAACTCACCATTGGACCGGATGCAGTAGCCACACGCGCCGTGGAACCTCCATCCAATTGCGTTGCATGCGTGTGGGAGAAGATTCTGCCGCCGTGCGCGCAGAGAGCTTCTGCTAGACCTGACAAATACTGAAGTGGATGAAACTGTCCCTGGCCTGGATATTTCAGCGCGGGACCAAAATCAAAGGTCTTGATTGGGACGCGGTCAACCTTTTGTACTTGAGGTAATCCCGCGCGGTGCGAGGCTGCTAATTCCTTTTGAAGAATCTCCAGATCATCTTCAGACGCTGCAAACAGAAATCCGTCTAAGCGTACGAACTCGCAATCTATCTCCTCGCGCCGTACGATTTCTTCGACCTTCTCAATTGCCGCAGTATGGCTTTCAGCAGTTAGTCGGGAGCCTTTTTCGCCGTGCAACTTTTCGACTTCCAAATATCGGTCATCGAACGCATTAGTGAGATGGGCTGTGGTACGTCCCGTCATCCCCCCACCAACTGCTCCGTCATCGAGAACGACAACCTCGCGACCTTCGGTCGCAAGTAGATACGCGGTAGTTAAACCCGCGATACCAGCACCAATAATACAAATCTCACTGGAGATGTCCTCACGCAGTTGGCTGCCGACCGGCGTATCGCTTGTCGCCATCCAGATAGATGTACTGTGCTGCGCATCATCCTTCATTCCGCGCTCAACCTTTGTTGTGCTGGTCTCTTGCTTATGCCCATGCGTTCTGTGTTTGACTAAGCGAATCTACAGGGTTTTCATTTACACAGGGCTACGAGCCAAAAACACGAAGGCTGTGCTACTTGGAAGGCGCGGAAATGTTTACATCGACCTTCTTATTGCCGCTAAAGAACCGGCCACCAAAAACAAATAAAGCGGCCACAACAATAATCACAAAAATCACCAGAACCGCCACGACCCCCGTACTACCACCACCATTGTCTGCCATAGTTTTGCTCCTTTTCTGAGTTCCACTTCAATTGCAGAGAACTAGCCCGCTGTTGTTTCGCCACCGAGTAAAGTCAATACCTCTCCGGTGACGTAACTTGAATCCGCTTCTGAGGCAAAGTAGACGAATGCCGGCGCAATTTCTTCGGGCTGCGCCGGTCGCTTCATTGGAGTATCAGCACCAAACTCTGCGACCTCTTCAGGTTTCTTGTCGGCGGGGTTCAAAGGTGTCCAGACCGGACCGGGTGCAACGCAATTTACTCGAATACCTCGCTCCACAAGATTTCGAGCAAGTGACTTCGTGAATGCGTGAATCGCACCCTTAGTTGCAGAGTAATCGAGCAGCTCTTTGCTGCCTTCGAGGCCCGTGATGGATCCAGTGTTTATGATTGCGCTACCCTTTGACAGATAAGGTAAGGCAGCTTTTGTCATATGGAAGTAGCCATAGATGTTAGTCTTGAACGTTTGGTCCCACTGCTCTTCTGAAAGGTCCTCAAGCTTCTTCACGTGCTGCTGGAAAGCCGCGTTGTTAACCAGGATGTCGAGCTTGCCAAACCTCTCAACCGTTTGCTCGACCAGCTCACGACAGAAATCCGCATCGCGCACGTCGCCGAAAACCGAGTATGCCTTTCGACCTTCTGCCTCGATCGCTTTTTTCGTTTCGTCCGCGTCCTTTTTCTCTTCGGGTAAAAAGGTAAAGGCGATATCCGCCCCTTCGCGCGCGAATAGAACAGCGACGGCCCTACCAATTCCGGAGTCCGCACCGGTGATGATCGCAACCTTCTTTTTTAGCTTGCCCGCTCCTTTGTAAAGCGGTGCCTCGTAATGTGGGCGGGGCTCGAGTTTATGCTCGGCGCCGGGCTTAGCTTGATGCTGCGGCGGCATCGGGGATTTTGGCTCTTTAATTTTACGCACTTCGCCGTTCTGCCGAGTACCCCCGTTGCCATTGCCTTCACGCTTAGCGCTCTTGCGACTTGGAGTCGCTCGGCCCTTACGCCTCGTGAGATTCTGTTTCGCCGGCATACTTACTTACTTGCTACCGCCTTTCCTACCGCCTTTGCGGGAAGAAGTATGGCTCTCTTTTTTGCCGCGGCCGCTACCACTCTTCTTGCCGCCACCCGATTCTTTGTTCACAGTAGCCCACGCACGGCTTTTTGCCTCTTTCTTCGAGACCCCACGGTCCTCGTAACCTTCCTCGATATGTTCAGCCTTACGTTTTTGTTTGCTTGTATAACTTGATTTATCTCCGCGTGGCATTTCTTAACTCCCTTCTTTTGTTAAACACTCAGCGAGTTCGCTGAGTATTTCCTGCTGCTGCTCGATGGCTCTCCGACGTCGTTCCAGCGATTGGCGTAAGGTCTCCACGCCTTGTTCCAGCAGATCTAAGCTATCGCGCTCCTTCTCGATCGCTGAGCGCAACAGATCTATTGATACTGACGAAGAGCCACGGCTTTGTTCAGTACGTGCCGCCTCAACTACCTCAGCGGCCTCCGATTCAAGTGCAACGGCACCTTCAACAGTTTCGTCACTTCTAAACATACGAATGGCCTGGAAATTTCCCGTACTTTCGACAAACGCAAATAGCGCGCCCTCGCGAGACTGCTACTTAGTTGCGTCCAGGCTTATTTAACTTTTCTTCTGCTTTTGAGCACTACTGAACAGCCGGTGGCATTGATGTTGCCGCTCTTGAGAAAGGTTGAATAGAGTGATTGATGTGCTCTGGAATTAAACAACCGGAGGATGATCTGTACATTAAACCTACACTAACGAAGGGAATGAAAATGGCCGAGAGAAAGGCAAAGAGCCACAGAGAGCTAATTGACACAAGCACAGACAAGCGGTTTGTGAGACGAGATGAGAAAGGTCGATTTGACGATGTATCCGACGTCGGACGATCTCTTTCGAGAGACCGGAAGCAACCGGCAAAACACAAAGTGCCGCCTGGACAAGGAGATCGAGGAGATCAAAAGAAGAACAAGTGAAAGATCTGGCGTCCACAGGTCACACGGAAGCGTTCATTACGCGTGATCTCTGGACGCTCTAGCGGAAACTACGTGTTCTTCGGTCTGATTTGTTTAAATTTTGGAAATAGTCGTTCAACATTCGCGCATGACATATCAAGCACATCTGTTCGGCCCGAGGTTGCCGGTTCGCTCTAATCAGTGCTCCACACCAGGCGCACATTACCTTGAAACCCACAGATCGGTGCGATTCGTCTTGATGCTCACTAATACTTTCGCTCAAATGTACCTTCCCTGATAAACCACTGAATTTTGAAAACACTTATGAGGATCGTTCCAGAAGTAGACGATCACGACGCTACAGTTGAGTGCAGACAAATCTCGTTCCGAGTTGGTGACGAAGTTTCATGACTAACCTTGAACGGCTACAAGCAATTGGAATAAAGCGGATTGGATCGCCGAAGCGTGGCTTCCGATACAAGGCAGCCGACGGACGCAGCGTCGCAACAGCGGACTTGGAAAGAATCCAACAGCTGCGGATTCCACCAGCGTGGACTGACGTTGCTATCAGTCCTTCGGCAAACGGTCGACTACAGGCCATCGGGAAAGACGCCGCCGGTCGTTGGCAATATCTCTATCACGAGAGGCACAACCGCGCTCAGGAAGTGAAAAAGTTTCGTCGCCTCGTGAAATTTGCCGCGGCTCTACCAAAGATGCGCGCAACCGTAAATCGTCAGTTAAAAGAACCGGGCCTGAGTCGTGAACGCGTTCTGGCCTGTGTGTTACGGATACTCTCGACCTGCTTCATGCGACCCGGCAGTCAGGTTTATGCGTCAGAAAACGGGAGCTACGGCATCGCCACTCTTCGGCCCAAACACGTGAAAGTTTCGGGTGACCTGGTCGAATTCGATTTCCCTGGGAAATCAGGAGTTCGGCAACAGCGTCAAATCCGTGACCAGGCGGTGGCAAAAGTCGTTCGGGCGATGTTGAAGCAACCAGCGCCCGAAGTGTTCAAATTTCAAAATGGAGACGGACAGTTTGTGGACGTCAAACGCAGGCACATAAACGAATACATTAAAGAAGTAATGGGCGATAGTTTTAGTGCCAAAGATTTTCGCACGTGGGCGGGAACTCTGATTTGTGCATGTGAGCTCGCCCGTGCCGGATTTAGTTCGCACGAACAAGCGTCCGCACGCAAGCGCAAAGTTGTAGTGGCGATAAAACAGACATCAGAGATTCTAGGTAATACTCCGGCGGTCTGTAGGAGCGCTTACATCTGCCCGGAAGTCTTGAGTGGGTTTGAGCGCGGCAGGATTATCGACAGTTATTTCGGAACTCTCGAAGACTTTATTTCCTTTCGCGGGCATCGACTCCACGGTGCAGAAAAGGCCCTCCTAAATTTCCTCAAACAAGCAGCTGGATAAAGCAACAACTGTCTGGAACGTCGCAACCCGGCGTTTGTGGCCCCAGCATTATCTGGCATCAGGGTTGCCGATAATGTAAGGACCCCCATCTGATGTCCTAATACGGTGCGGTAACGAACAGAAAGCGAAGGAGACGAAGAATGAATGCGTTCACATTGCTGAAGGCCGACCACCAAAAGGTCGCCGACATTATGGAAAAAATCGACGCTACCACTGAACGGGGAGTGAAGACTCGAGAAGAACAATTCACCCGACTCAAACAGGAGTTAGACATCCACACGAAAATCGAAGAGACCATTTTTTACCCGGCCCTGGAGGAATCAAATGAAACACGCGATATCACCCTGGAAGCGTTTGAGGAACATCGAATCGTGAAGCAGCTTCTGGCAGAACTCGAGAAGATGTCGAAGGACGATGAGCAATGGACCGCAAAATTTACAGTGCTGAAAGAGAATGTCGAGCATCACGTTGAGGAAGAAGAGGGCGAACTCTTCAAGAAAGCGCGGAAGGTGTTGAGTGACGAAGACATTCAGAACCTCGGCGCTCGCCTGGAACGAGCGAAACAACAGGAAATGAATGCGATGGCGGCCTAAGCGAACAGGAGAATCTGAATGCAAGGTCCACTAAGAGGAATTCTGGCTGGGGCAGCTGCCTGGAAATTCGGTGGCGGCTGTGTCTCAACAATCCTGATATTTATCATCGTGTTTTGGCTGTTGGGCTACGTACGCTGCTGACGTCGAACACACTACATCCTGGGAGGGCACAACCATGAAGGCGACACAAGTACTGATGGTGGATCACGAGGAAGTCTACACGATGCTCAACACGCTCCTCAGTGGCGCCATGGACGCGACAGACGCGGGACTTTTCGGTCGGCTGAGAGAGGCTCTGAAGATCCATACGGCAGCAGAGGAGCAAATCTTCTATCCAGCGCTTGAAAATTTTGAAGAGACCAAAGAGTTGATCAGTGAATCCTACACTGAGCACAAAGCAGTGGATGAACTACTCGCGTCTATGACTCCGGGCGATGAGAATTGGGACGATAAAATTTCGCAGTTGAACCAGATGGTAAAACATCATGCTGAGGAAGAAGAGGAGAGGCTTTTCCCGCAGGCCGAGCGACTTCTGGGTGAAGACGAGCTAAACGCGATGGGCCAAAAAATTATTGGACTCAAAGCTGAGAAGCCGGCCACCACGGTTGCCGCTACCAAATTCTCCTAGCTTTTAGGTCCGGCGGAGCGACGACGCGCTCTTGCTTCGGGCTTGAATTTGTCGGGGTTAGAGTAAAACGTGTCGTCGCGTTCCGCGCTATCGGCCCACGCCCAAATTGGGCCAAACTTTCAGCACGATAATGTTAGATCCTCGGCAGAACCGAAAAATTTTTATGTGCTAGCTTGATTGCCAAAAATCAAAGGGAATTGACGTGTCGTGTTGCTCGGTCTTTTGGTCACGTCCTTGGCGGAGGCGCGATGAAGCGAACAAGGAAAGAGTTACACATTTCAATTTGGGTTCTGGCGGGCATTGTCTCACTGATCTCAGCATTTGCCGCTTGTTCCACCCGTAAAGCCGAGTCCCAACCGCCATCACCAGGCAGCTTTCCCAATCGCGTTCAAACTAGTCCAACCGGGGCACAACAGGCGGTCGCAGAAACCGAAGACGGTCAATGGATTATGCCCGCCAAGAACTATGCGAGCACGCGATTCAGTGGCCTGCAGGATATCAACACAGGTAACGCAAAGGATCTGAAGCTGGCGTGGAGCTTTTCGACTGGTGTGCTTCGCGGTCATGAGGCTGCTCCTATTGTTGTCAATAACACGATGTACATCGTTACGCCCTATCCAAACATCGTGTATGCCCTCGATCTGACTCAGCCCGGCGCCCCTATCAAATGGAAGTATGAACCGAATCCTTCAGCGGCCGCACAGGGCGTGGCGTGCTGCGACTTTGTAAATCGTGGATGCGTGTTTGCGAACGGGCGTATCTATTTCAACACGCTCGATGATCAGACCATCGCATTGGATGCTGCAACGGGAAAGGAAGTCTGGAAAACAAAAGTAGGCGATATCAATCAAGGCGAGTCGATCACGATGGCGCCGCTCGTAGTCAAAAACAAAGTCCTGGTGGGAAACAGTGGTGGCGAGTTTGGTGTGCGCGGTTGGTTAACTGCGCTGGATACTGACAGCGGAAAAATTGCGTGGCGTGCTTATCACACTGGTCCTGATGCGGATGTTCTGATTGGGCCAAACTTTAAACCGTTCTATCCGCAAGACCAGGGAAAAGATCTTGGCGTAGCCTCATGGCCGGCCGACGCGTGGAAAATTGGTGGCGGCACGATGTGGGGTTGGATTTCGTATGATCCGGATCAGAACTTAATTTTTTACGGAACTGCGAATCCTGGTCCATGGAATCCCGATCAACGGCCAGGTGATAACAAATGGACCTGTGGCGTCTTTGCGCGCGATCCGGACACCGGCGATGCACACTGGTTCTATCAATTCACACCGCATGACCTCCACGATTACGACAGTATCAATGAACAGATTCTTCTTGACCTTCCAGTCAATGGCCAAATGCGAAGGGTGCTGGTACGGCCTGAGCGAAATGGATATGTATATGTCATCGATCGCACAAATGGTCAGGTGCTTTCGGCAAATCCCTTCGCGTACATTACTTCGTCCAAAGGTGTCGACCTCGCTTCAGGAAAATTTATCGAGAACGAAGAGAAAAAGCCCGAAGTTGGTAAAGTAATTCGGGAGATTTGCCCGGCGTCTCCCGGCGCAAAAGATTGGCAGCCATCTGCTTTTTCACCGAATACCGGTCTCATCTACATCCCACACCAGAATCTTTGCATGGACGCAGAAGGACTGGAGGCGAATTACATTGCGGGCACTCCATATGTCGGTATGAATGTGCGCATGTACGCTGGGCCAGGTGGAAATCGCGGCGAATTTCTGGCCTGGGATCCCGTTAGCGGACAAAAGGTCTGGGCCATTCAGGAAAAATTTCCAGTTTGGAGTGGGGCGCTTGCAACCGGCGGAGACCTCGTGTTCTACGGAACAATGGACGGATGGTTCAAGGCTGTCGATGCACACAGCGGGAATTTGCTCTGGCAGTTCAAGTGTGGCTCCGGAATCGTTGGCCAGCCGATTAGTTATCGTGGACCAGATGGCAAACAGTATGTCGCTATTCTTTCGGGAGTTGGTGGGTGGTCGGGAGCGATCGTTGCAGGTGGGCTAGACCCACGCGACGCAACTGGCGCCCTGGGATTCACGGGAGCGATGACAGATCTGCCGGACGCCACGACTAAGGGAGGTACTTTGTATGTCTTCTCCCTTCCCTAAATCCGCTGTGCTATGTGGTCTGCTGCTCTGTTTGTTTGCTGGCTGCAGTCAAAAGCCGGGAACAGCTGTAACGCCACAACTGACACAGAGTACGGCAGCGCAACCTCCTCCTGGTCCTCCGGGTGTTCTTCGGGTTTGTGCCGACCCAAACAATCTCCCGTTTTCGAACAATCGAGGTGAAGGTTTCGAGAATAGGATCGCGGATATTCTTGCGCAGGAACTCGGCAAAAAGATCGAATACACATGGTGGGCGCAACGTCGCGGGTTCTTTCGGAACACACTCAAGGCCGACGCTTGTGATTTAGTAGTTGGTGTTCCGGCCGCTTTTGAAATGGCGTTGACAACCGCTCCTTACTATCGCTCGACCTATGTCTTCGTTTCGCGCAAGGACCGTGGGCTGCACATTAAATCTTTCGACGATCCGGCACTACGTAATCTCCGGATTGGCGTTCAATTGATCGGCGATGACTTCAGCAACAGTCCGCCGGCTCACGCACTCACGAAGCGAAACATCATCAACAACGTCAAGGGTTATACCGTCTACGGCGATTACTCCCAACCGAATCCACCAGCGCGAATAATGGATGCGGTAGCCAGAAGAGACGTTGACGTTGCCATCGTGTGGGGACCACTCGCCGGCTACTTCGCAAAACGTGAAGGTGTTCCGCTGGACATCGTGCCGGTCTCGCCCGCAGTGGACCGGCCCTTTCTGCCCTTCGTCTACGATATCTCGATGGGCGTGAGACGGGGTGATCAATCGTTGAAAGAACGGCTCGAACAGATTTTGATGAAGCGACGGAGTGATATCGATCATGTGTTAAGCGATTATGGCGTACCGCGCGTGGACGAAGATCAGAATGGCGTGTTGAGGAAGGCAGCGATCTAGGGGTGTAGTTATGGTGTTAAGGGGAGCATGGAAAATCGTCTGGTTATGTACGGCCTTATTGCTTGTGCTTTGTGTTTCCTGCAAGCGAGAACAGCGACAGTTTGAACCTCCTACACCCAATCCCAACAATCAGATCATTACCATGAGTGAACTCCGTCCCGGTGCTACAAAAACCGAAACACCGACAGCAAACCCGGCAGAGGAGCAAGCGTATTCCGTGTCAGAAGGCAAGCTTCTCTTTACTCAATACAACTGCGTTGGCTGTCACTTCAACGGCGGTGGGGGGATTGGTCCGCCCTTAATGGATGAGAAATGGATCTACGGAAGCCAGCCCGCAAACGTGTATGCGACGATCGTTGAGGGGCGGCCCAACGGCATGCCGTCGTTCAAGGACAAGGTCACGCCGCAACAGGTGTGGCAGCTCGTGTCGTACGTGCGGTCGCTCAGCGGTCTTACGCCGAAGGGAGCGCGCCCGGGCCGCCTGGATCACATGC
>JBHEMC010000086.1:13940-18638 GCA_046262775.1 Pyrinomonadaceae bacterium
TTCCAGACGATCCGCGAGGGCCGGCCGAACGGCATGCCGTCGTTCCGGGGCAAGATCCCGGACGAGCAGATCTGGCAACTGGTCGCCTACGTCCGCTCGATGGGACGCTTCACGCCGAAGGCGGCCGCCTCGGGCCGCAGCGACGACATGAATCCTCACAAGTCTGAACAAGCCACCGAAAAAAAGAAACCGCAAGCCTCTGGCGTTCCTCCGTCAGCACAAAGACCATGAAGAACTCGGGTGCAAAACTTCAGTGGTTCCTGTTGTTGATGGCTTCGACGATCTCGCTCGCCGGCTGCGATGGCTTGCAGTCATCCGTGAATCCCGGCGGCCCACAGGCACACAACATCAGCAAGATTTGGTGGTTGATGTTGTATGTATCCACGGTCGTTTTCATTATCGTGATAGCAGCCCTCCTTGTCGGGGTTAGCAAAGGTCGGCGTCGCCAGCGATCAGAGAGTGAAGAAGTTCGTAATGCTCCCGAGTTGATCTTGCCCGAGCCTTCCAAACGGAAGCATCGAACAATGGTCATTGCAGCTACCAGCGTCACCGTGTTGACCTTGTTTGTGTTTCTCGTCCAGAGCTTCCTAATTGGCCGCGGTTTGACGGCGGAGCTGTCGCGCAAGAAAGCCGTGGTTATCGAGATCACGGGTCATCAATGGTGGTGGGAAGTGCGATACATGAACAACGATGCCAGCAGCATCTTTACGACGGCCAACGAAATCCATATTCCCGTCGGCGTTCCGGTCACGTTCAGCTTGAAAGCAGGCGACGTCATTCACAGCTTTTGGGTGCCCAACCTGAACGGCAAAACTGATTTGATTCCCGGAAAGATCGCTACAACCTGGCTGCAAGCCGATCAACCGGGAGTCTATCGCGGACAATGTGCAGAGTATTGTGGATTGCAGCACGCGCACATGGCTCTATGGATCGTCGCCGAACCTGCACCCCAGTTTAATTCGTGGTTACAGGCTCAATTGCAATCGGCGCAACAACCAGCCACTGATTCACAAAAACGCGGCTTCCAGGTATTCCTGTCCTCTACGTGCGTGATGTGTCACGCAGTTAATGGAACACCTGCGGGCTCAAACTTCGGTCCTAACCTGACTCACGTTGCGTCGCGTAAAACAATTGCCGCGGCCACAATGCAGAACACGCGCGATCATCTGGCTCAGTGGATTTCAGACTCGCAACAAGTTAAGCCAGGCAATCGCATGCCCCCTAGTCGTCTGTCCCCCGAAGACCTGCAAGCAGTATTGGATTATCTACAGAGCTTGAAGTGATCGGGAGAAATCGTGGCAGAAGAGAACAAACGACATCAAGCAAACCTCGTTGAAGAGAACGATTCGGAAGCGACGCTGGATCAAGAACGTCGTGAACTGGAGTTGACATGGGCCCGGCCGCGCGGCATTGCTGGCTGGTTCATGGAAACAGATCATAAAATCATTGCACTTCGATACATAGTTACGGCGTTCATATTCTTCCTACTTGGCGGAATCGAAGCCGCAATGATGCGGCTACAACTTGCGCGACCAGAAAATCACTTCCTAAATCCCGACCGCTACAATCAAATCTTCACGGTCCACGGCACCACAATGATGTTTCTGTTTGCGGTGCCGATCATGACAGCGATGGGCATTTACCTCGTACCGTTGATGGTGGGTTCACGTGATGTCGCTTTCCCGCGTCTGAATGCCTACGGGTATTTTGTGTATCTGATAGGCGGCATTCTGCTGTATTTGGCCTTCTTCTTAAACACTGGACCGGATGTTGGTTGGTTCGCGTATGTTCCGCTTTCAGGGCCCTCCTACTCTGCCGGAAAACGGGTAGACATCTGGGCCCAGATGATCACCTTCACGGAAATCTCGGCGCTGGTTGGCGCGGTTGTGATCATTTGCACAGCTTTCAAAATGCGCACGCCGGGCCTGTCGCTCAATCGCTTATCATTGTTCGTGTGGGCCCAGGTCGTAACGTCATTCATGATCTTGTTTGCGATGCCGTCAGTGATGCTGGCAAGCAGTTTTCTCGCATCCGATCGGCTCGTTGATACACACATCTTTAATCCAGCGGAAGGTGGCGATGCCATTCTGTATCAACACCTGTTCTGGTTCTTCGGCCATCCCGAGGTTTATATCATTTTCATTCCGGCCCTCGGCTTCATTTCTCCAATCGTCATTACGTTTGCCCGGCGATCGATGTTTGGTTACGTCGCGATGGTGTTGTCGCTGATTGCCACGGCCTTCATCGGCTTTGGTCTATGGGTACATCACATGTTCGCTACACCGCTGCCGCAACTGGGCGAGAGTTTCTTTACGGGTGCAAGCATGATGATCGCCATACCAAGCGGCGTTCAGATTTTTTGCTGGATTGCGACGCTTTGGGGCAGCAAACTCAATCTCCGCGTGCCTCTGCTTTTCGTACTCGGCTTCTTCGCAATTTTTATCCTCGGCGGGCTCACAGGCGTCATGTTGGCTTCTGTGCCTTTAGATCTACAGGTTCACGATACGTTTTTTGTAGTCGCACACCTCCACTACGTACTTATCGGCGGATCAGTATTCCCGCTGTTCGGGGCGTTCTATTACTGGTTTCCAAAATGGACCGGAAAACTGCTTAGCGAAGCTATGGGCCGGTGGAACTTCTGGTTGATGTTTGTCGGGTTCAACCTTGTGTTCTTTCCGATGCACCAACTCGGTCTGAAAGGAATGCCGCGCCGCGTCTATACCTATCTACCCGAAACGGGATGGGGAACGTTAAATCTCGTCGCATCGATTGGTGCTTTCGTTCTAGCGCTTGGAGTGCTCGTCTTTCTAATCAACGTGTTCTGGTCACGCAGTGCGGGCGAAGTTGCCGGTGAAAACCCGTGGGGGGCAGACACACTGGAGTGGAGCACATCATCACCTCCGCCGCCTTATAACTTTCTCCGTCCTCCGACAGTTTCCGGTAGATATCCGTTGTGGATGCGCAAACCGGAAGATCCTGTAGTGAGAGGTCTCAGCACAAGGAAAAGAGAAACCCTGGTGACGAGCGTGCTCGACGCGATTCCTGAATTGCGTTTTGAAATACCGGGTGAATCGTGGTGGCCATTGCTGCTCGCATTAGCCACTGCGGAGACGTTTATCGTTGGCATTTTTACGCCGTGGGCATTTCCTATTGGCGGAGTTCTCGCATTCGCTGCTTTGTTTGCGTGGTTCTGGGGCGATCCGGATTACGAAAACAAGAAAGTGCTCCAGCATCGTGAGCACCAAGAAAAAAAAGATCACTCGCAACGCTTACGGCCTGAGGAAGCATGAGCACACGGACTGTAATCGACGTTTCCGAACTGCCCCACCACGGGTTCGATACACTCGACCCCGTGTGGTGGGGCAATAATTGTCTGCTGGCGATTGAGACATCGATGTTCGCCATCACGACGGTTACATATTTTTACTTGCGACAAAACTTTACGGAATGGCCACCTCCGTTAGCACAACTTACAGCACCGCTCAATCCGCTTCCCGACCTCGGGTTTGGTACTGCAAATCTGGCGTTGCTGCTATTTAGTTGTTTACCTATGGTTATGGTGGATGTCGCTACTCGACGGGGGTACCGGCCAACTGTTCAGTTTGGTCTAGTTGTTTGCCTTCTTCTGGGATTTGCGGCGATAGCGCTCCGCTCTTTTGAATTTGCGGCAGTCAAATTTCGATGGGACAGCAATGCTTACGGATCGATTGTTTGGTTTCTCCTCGGTCTGCACTTCGCACACCTGATTACCCTCACGCTCGAAACGTTCTTGCTTGCTTTATGGAGTGGTGTTCGTGAATTTGATCTGAAGCATCGTCTCGACATAACCGCGCTGGCAATCTACTGGTATTGGGTGACGGCGATGTGGATCGTCATTTATTCAGTAATCTATTTGTCGCCGCGCCTACTCCCAAAATAGCGCGGCTGCTACAGACGTAAGTACTTCGTTTGTGGAATCGCAAAGATTTAGCGTAGGACGAAATGCTTCCTGAACCGGAACAACAACAAATCCATAAAGGCCGCGAGCTCGCGCTGTGGCTTGGCTTACTTCTGTCACCGATTGCCTGGGCCTTGCAGATGACAATCAACTATGCGCTCGTGCCTTTTCAGTGTTATGGCGGATCGCGAGTCGGCATTTTCATTGTGACTATAGTGTCATTACTTCTAACCTTGACTGCTGGACTCATTGCCTTCGCAAATTTCAAACGGTCGAGAGGAAAAGCCGAGGATTCAGTCGGTCGCAGCTCACGCGAGAAATTCATGTCTGTCTTGGGGATGTTCGCTACCGTGATGTTCTTCATTGCGATCGTTGCTCAGGGCATTGCAACTATTATCTTTCATCCTTGTTTGCTATGAAACATCGGCGCGTCACAATCACCCGCATCATTTCGACGCTAGTGTGTGTGATTTGCGTTGAGAATTCGGTGTTTGCACACAACGGTAAGCCACACAACTGGCATGACCTCTGGCGAACCTGGAGTTTTGAACCAGTTGTAGTCGTCAGTCTCGCATTTACCGGCTTTCTGTTTCTGAAAGGTATCCACCAACTCTGGAACGAGTCGGGTCGTGGGCGCGGTATTCGTCGTTGGGAGGTCGCCGCTTTCGCCGGCGGATGGCTCGCGCTGGCGATGTTCGCCGGGCAGTCGATCGTGGCGATCATGGTGCTCGAAATCATCAACTACGTGGAGCACTATGGCC
>JBHEMC010000087.1:0-17878 GCA_046262775.1 Pyrinomonadaceae bacterium
CATCATCGCCGTGCAGGTTCACAAGGAACCGAGAAATGGTGAGCCCTTCGAGTAGCGCACCGCCCGTTGCCGTAACACGACCGCCACCCAGCGTGCCCGCGAACGAATCGATCTGTGCTTGATTTGCAGTAAATCGCAGCAATGCGTTCAGATTCGCAATCGTCCAGCGATCATTGCCGATGAGCAATGAAATTGAGGCACCACTCATAGAAGCCGTGCCTATTACTCGCGGCGCTTCATATGTACCATTGAGCCGAACCGCAACTTCAGCGCTGCCTAACGCAAAGAAGTCGGGTGATACTCCTGTTAGCACACGCATGTTGAGACTGCCGGTAATATTCAGGCTCGGGTGTCCACCTGCGGCGGTCGCGACCGTGCCATCTAGAACGATGTTTGTTCCAGGGCCTGTAAAGTGCGTTGCGTCAAAAGTAATTTCGTTTGGAGTAAACCGAACGGTTAGAGGTGTCGCAGCATTTAATTGAATATCCTGTACTCGGAACGTGAGATCAGTAAACGTCGCTGTTCCGCTAAGTCCTGCTAAGGAAAAGTACCCGTCCTCGTCCAGAAGACTTCCCGCTGCTTTGAAACTTCCAGTCGCGCGGCCCGAAATATCGACGGCAGTTTGTGGAAAAGCGATGCGGAATAGGTTCGTAAGATCGGCGTTGTTCAGCGTTGTCTCAATAGTTGTGGTGAGTCTTTCACTAGCGAGATTCACTTGAGCAGAAAGCACCTGCGGCTGGCCAAGCACTCCGCTGGTCAACGTAATACTGAGCTGTCGATTCTCGGTGCGACCTATCAGCGTGAGGTCGCCAGCCGCACGCCCCTGTATAGTGACGTTCCGTGCCGATCCGTCAAAGTTGATCTGATAGCCCGAAAAATCGCTCTCCGAAAGATTTCCCGAGATCCGGCCATTGAAATTTCCGACGCCGGTAATGGATGCAAGCTCTGGCCGGCCGGTTAGCATAGCTATCCGTGACAACTGAATGCCTTCGGCCCGACCCTGGACATCGAAAGCTTTACTTGTGGTGTTGTAATTTCCACTCGCAACAATGTGCCCGGCACCCAACTGTGCGTCTACGCTTTCAATGTTGACGTTCGACCCATTGAACGTAGCACGCGCAACCAGACTCTCCAGCGGTTCTCCCGCGAGACGGCCTGGTCCAAATCGCAAATCAGCGCTGCCACTCATTGCATTTGGAATGCCTGTGACTTTGATTTGCCCTGACACATCAGCCTGAGTGTCGCTCACCAGATTTGCGTCGGAACGGCTCATCGGCAAAACAGCCAGCAACGTTCCCGCACTGGCTCGGTCGAGTATCGCCTCGAGAGATGTATTGTTTTCTCCAGTACGTGGTGCAGTCAGGGAAAACTGAACTCCGCCACCATCACGCTCCGTTAAACGTCCATCTGTGACACGCAGATCTTGTGCGGTCATTACCAGCCCTGCGGACAACGCACCCAAATCGTGTCCATTGACAATCAAGGTACCCAACGATACGCGGCCGTCAATGTCTGGCGACGACATGCTGCCACGTAGCGTGCCGTTGAAAGCAAACTGTCCTCCGAGACCGATGCCATACCTGCTCATCTGCTCTTCAACGTCAGGTAACAAACCCGACGAGATCAAAACTGTCTGCAGCTCAGCGGCGTTTGTAGAACTCACGTTGACGTTAAGATTGGAATTGTTCTCAAAAGAGAACTGCCCCGTCGCCGTAAGTGAGGTCGCCGGAGTTTGCAGATTGACTGTTTGAATGTTGAAAAGTCCATGGTCCGCCTGAAGCGCGACCGTTCCGGTGATTGGAATCCGGTCCGCTGACGTTTCGCCCGTCTCCGGCGAGAGGTGCGTAGTGATGGTGCCCGACGCCAGTTTGAAATTGGTACCAGAAAACGTGAGTTCAACCCTACCCGTTGCCCGACCGGTCAACGGAACTGCAGTTCCGGATAGTGCGGTTAAGGGTCCACCAATATCGAGAGCGCTAAAATCCGCGGCAATATTTGACGGTACCCCGTCGACGATGCCGATACGCGCGCTTCCTCGCGCCGTTCCCTTAAAAACGTCAGCTGTAAAATTGTTGAGTTGGATTTCCCGACTGGTTGCGACCAGCTGTGCGTGCGCCTGGCCCATGTTCATGCGCCCCAGAACACCACCACCGATACTCAAGTCTGAGCTTGCTCGGTAACTGCCGGATGGCTCGACAATGAACACTGGTTTAGCAAGCCTGACGTTTTCGGCTTGACCTTCCGCCAACTTGACGGTTCCGGCATTGATATCAGCCGTTGAACCTTCAATTCGGCGGTTCCGTACTGAAAGGCGAACGCCTGCAATGTTCAGGCTTCCAATCTCGGCGCCCGCAGCACTCGCTCCAACTATCTCGACGTTCTTCACGTTGACGCTTGTCACCCCGTTGCGATCAACGATGTCGATATTATTGGCAGTAACGCCCTTAATTTGTGCATTGGAAGCAATGACGTTTCCGGTTTTGACGCTCGACACGGTCGCCGTTGTGACATTATTTTCGTTCCGCAGTCGCAAATCTGAGGCGGTGATCCCGCTTGCTTTGGCTCCAGCCCCTGACAATCCACTGGCGGAAAACTGACTCGAACTAGCCGTCAACACACCATGGTTCATCTCTGCACGTGCATCGTGCAAAATAAGCCCGGCAATGGTGGTTCCATAGCTATGTTCAGCAACGGCTCGCAACTCGCCGATCCAGCGGAAGTCAGTCCCGGTTCCCATAATGTTGCCGGCGAATTGCAGAGCGTCGATTTGAAAGTCGCCGGCCGTGAGCAAAGCCGCAACGGCACGACCGTTGATCTCGTATGTTTTACCTTGACCATTTCCGCTGCCAGTCACGCTCAGGGCGTTTAACCTGATACCATCTGCTGCCAGGGCATCAGACTTGATCGTGCCCTCGACTTTGAATTTGTCGCCTTCACCGTTAACAGTCCCTGAGAAACTTCCAACGCCCCGTAAAACTGTACTCGTCTGAAGAGTGTTTGAGACCTGTGTAAGGTCCACGGACGACGTGACGTTCATTTGATAACGAAGCGCTCGCCAATCATCCATCGTTCCTTGTAAATGTATTTCCGCCACCGGCGACTTGAGGACCACCTCCTGCATTTCCGCGCGGGTTTGATTGACCCGCCCATGCGCCTGGACGTCGATGTTTTCGATTGGTCTGCCGTCGTAAGTGAAGGTCGAGTTTGTAACAGACAAACTCACGGCGTTCATCCGACTTTCTGCCGGCGCGTTCGGGTCATCAGGTTGGATAGTTGCGAGAAGATTTCGTGCTTCGCCCGAAATCTCATGGCGGACGTCGCCGTAGTGAACGACACCGTTCTTTATTTCGACGTTAGCAGTCGAATAGGCGAACAGAATTCGCTTGTTCGGCTCAGGCGGTGGAATGTGAATGTTGCGAAAATTTGAGCGACCCTGTTCATCGAAACTGACCCACGCTTCCAACCCTTCGATCTTGAGATCTTTCAAGTTGATATTGCGACGCAGATTAAGCGCATAAAGATCTTCAACTCGGATTGTGGCCAGCAACCGATCAATCTTGCCAAGCTTTTCACCCGTCTGTGAATCGTATAACTCAATACCATTCATTTCCACAGTCTGCGGCGGAAACGACGCATGGAAGGTGGTTATCTCCGCGCGGATGCCGTAATTCGCAAAGGTATCCTTTATTTGTCCGGCGACGTAACGATCGACAAATCCAAGTCTGTAAAGAATGAGCCCGAGCAGTATCACCGCGAGTATCCCGATCATGACGATTGTTGATGCGAGGATCGCGTGTCGCCGCGTAAAGTAACGCCAGCGTCGTTTGATAGATGATTCAGTCGTCTCGTTTTTCTCGCGTTCGCGCGGGTGTCGTGGATCTTCTACACTCATATTTACCAACCGCATCTCGCGGCTTGAGGGATTTTGAATTCTAGAGGGAGAGTCCGAACTTGAAAAGAGTCGTTAACTGGTGATCGCTGAACCGTGGTCCATAAATATAGCACAGAGGCCTTCGGGCTGGTGCTGCCACTGTGCTGCCATGGGCTTGTCACGTCACCGGTACGCTTAGGACGCCTTGCTTTTCACCGCCAGGCTTCGAAGGTATCAGGGACCGCTTTTCTCAGCTACGAGCCATGACGCTTCACGGACAAGCCGGCGCCTCAAATCCGCGAAACTCCGCGGGAATTTCTACAGCGTCGTCAGTCTGCTCCGCGTTGCGGTTGTTTGGCCCCAAACTCCTGGTCAGTCAGCGATGCCGGTTGGCCCAGGGGGACGTGACCCACAACCGCAAGTTCGAACCCTTCGAGGGCTGCTACTTTGGGGGGATGATTCGACAGCAACAATATCTGACGCAATCCTAGATCATGAAGAATCTGTGCGCCAACTCCGTAATCGCGATCGATACCGTAACCGGTTTCCAGGCTCGCTTCTCTCTTACTAATTTGAGACTTCTGCATCAAAGCGTAGGTCCGTAACTGATTTACTAAGTCAAGACTGTGCTCGCGCTGTCGCAAATACAAAACTACACCTCGAGCTTCCGCAGCAATTTTTTCAAGTGCTGTATGAAGCTGAAAACCTGTGTCGTCAATCAACGACCCGAACATGTCACAAGTAACGTTCTCAGTATGGACACGAACCAGTATCGGCTGATCGGTCCGGACGTTGCCCATAACCATGGCGAGATGTACATCACCGTTGACGATATTTTCATAAGCGATCGCGCGGAACCTTCCATAAACTGTTGGCAGGTCCGTTTCTACAACTCGCCGTACAAGTTTTTCCTTACTAATCCGGTACCTGACCAAATCAGCAACAGTGATCATTTTGAGAGCGTGCTGTTCAGCGAAAGCTTGAAGCTGAGGCAAGCGAGCCATCGTGCCGTCTTCATTCATCACTTCACAGATCACTCCGGCCGGATACAAACCAGCCATGCGTGCGATGTCGACACTGGCTTCCGTTTGTCCTGGACGTACCAGGACACCTCCGTTTTTTGCGCGTAAAGGGAAAATGTGACCCGGTCGAGCGAGATCCTGAGGTCGCGATTTTGGATCTACCGCAACGAGGATTGTTGTGGCGCGGTCGGCGGCTGAGATACCAGTTGTGACACCCCGACGCGCGTCGATGGAAACCGTGAAGGCTGTCCCAAGGAACGATGTGTTATCGGCAACCTGCGTGGTTAAGTGGAGTTCATCGCAACGCTCTTCAGTCAATGGCAAACAAATAAGCCCCCGAGCATGGCGGGCCATGAAGTTAATAATATCAGGGGTCACCTTTTCCGCCGCACAAACGAGGTCACCCTCATTTTCGCGGTCTTCGTCGTCGACGATGATAATCATCCGCCCTTCGCGGATGTCAGCGACAGCTGCTTCAATAGAGGCAAACGTCATAACAAAATCATTGACGGGATTTGAGATTACTAATTCTATTCGCGACTAATCTTACCTGTGGCTCGACGTTCATGCAATTTCGCAAAATCAGAAACAACGATCGTGATTTCCGCGGTGTAACCATATACGAGAATTCGAGCGCAACAATACTTAGAAAAAACTTGTACCGCGTGTGACACTTCAATTTGGAACGGAGCCTTGCTGGGCCATCATGCGTTCAACGTATTTTGCTACCACGTCGACCTCGAGATTCACCCTCTCTCCAGGTTTGAGGTGCGAAAGGTTCGTGACTTCCCACGTTTTCGGGATGATCGCAACTTCAAAATAGGAATTGGTTAGATGGGAAATAGTCAGGCTAATTCCCTCGACAGCAATTGAACCTTTAAAAACAAGGTACCGACTGATTTCCTGAGGATAACCAATACGAATGGTCCAGGAGTCGCAATGGCTCTCTACGTTTAGGAATACACCACGAGCGTCGACGTGGCCCTGCACAATATGTCCGCCTAACCGTGTGGATAAGGTCAAGGGTCTTTCGAGATTGACGGGCGCGCCAATCTCTAATTCACCGAGTGTCGATCGCAAGAGAGTTTCGCGAGAAACATCGGCGGCAAATGAATCTGCTCCGATGTCGAGGGCGGTCAAACAAACACCATTGACAGCAATTGACTCGCCATATCGCGCATCCGTCGTCACCGTGTGTGCTTCGATGACGATTCGCGCGTTCTCGCCAATACGTTGGATGGAGCGTACACGACCGAGCTCTTCTATTAAACCAGTAAACATTAGGCTCACTTTCTGTCGTAAGTCGCTCAGAACAGGAGGCGAAGGACCAATGCCACTGCCAGATTTACTGCGAGGATTGCGAAACAAATCAGTAACGTGGCAATGGGTTCACTTGCATAGCGACTCAATATGTTTTCTCCTTTATTTCGGGCCTGCGGTGATAGTTTCCATCATCGCATCGAATACTTCTTGAACCGACAAGCAGGTGGAGTCGATTACAATCGCATCCTCTGCAATCGTGAGCGGTGAGTCGGCACGAGTTGAATCGCGCTCGTCCCGTTCCGTTATTTCCGCCAGCGTTTCATTGAGAGTGGTTGGGTGGAGCGCCAACTGCTCTTCCTTGAACCGACGCGAGGCGCGCTCCACAGGCTCGGCGGTAAGGAAAAATTTGAAGTCTGCATCGGGAAACACCACGGTGGTGGTGTCACGACCATTCAAAACCGCACCCCGTCGTCCAATCTCTCTTTGACGCGCCACCATCGCCCTTCGAACCGCAGGAATGATCGAGATGATCGAGGACACGTATGTAACGTCGTCTCCGCGAATCTGCTCAGTAACGTCACGATCATTCATCAGCACGGTCAACGCATCGGCCTGTCCCACCAAATCAACTCTTACGTGGTTAACCAGCTCAGTTACGGCTTCGCGATCGTGTGGGTCGATCCCTGCTTCAATCGTGGCGAGTGCAACGGCCCGATACATCGAGCCCGTATCGACATAAACGAGGTTAAGCACGTGAGCGAGCATTCGACCGATGGTCGACTTTCCGGATCCGGCTGGGCCGTCAATGGCGATGATTAGGGGAGACACGACTGTGTTTAGGCTTTGGTCCGCCTGGTCAACTGAAACCACATTCATACGAACGCGGCGAATACCTCATTCGATAACAATGCGCCAGCGCGAGTCAGGCGCATGAGGTCTCCTTCAAATTCAATTAAGCCGGCTTCAAAAAACCTGTCGAGATCGGGACCGTGCGACGCTCGAATATCAATTCCAAACTCTCTTTCATACTCGCGAAGATTTATACCACTTAACAGACGCAAACCGAGAAACATTGCCTCAGCTCTCACGTCTTCCACTGTTAACGCGCGTTCTTCAACAACAGCGCATGATTCATTCTCGATCAGTGTTACGTATTTGTTCACATCTCGCTCATTCGACCATCGACGCGCCCGTGCATCGTACGAATGGGCCGAGCAGCCAAATCCGAAGTAAGGCGCGCCGGTCCAGTACTTCAGGTTGTGACGGGAAGCGAATCCTGGCTGACAGAGATTGGAAATTTCGTAATGTTGATAACCTGCAAACTTTGCTTGATCCACCATCCATTCATACATAAGTGCCGCGAGATCTTCATCAGGTACCGGCTGCTTTCCAGTGCGAATGTGTTCCGCTAGTGGAGTATCAGAGTGGACTTCGAGTAGATAAAACGACAAGTGTTGTGGTTGTAGTGTCAATGCCTTCTCAACATTGCACTGCCACAGCTCGATGCTCTGTCCGGGGAGCCCTGCTATTAAATCGAAGCTGACGTTACTAAAACCGGCAGCGCGCAATTCGTGGAACGTTTGAAAAATTTCGTTTGAAGAATGGGAACGACCCAATCGACTCAATTCACCGTCGTCAAACGTCTGTGCACCAAAACTCGCTCGATTGATTCCGAGAGAACGGAACTCGCGCAATACTTGCGGAGTTATGCTTCCCGGATTGATCTCCATCGTGATCTCACAGTCCGACACGACGGCGAATCGATGGTGAACAGTCGCTAGTAAGCGCTCCGCCTGAGAGGGAGATAAAAGAGAAGGTGTGCCGCCCCCGAAATAAATCGTATCGACTTTCGTATCGTAATCGCGTGCATTTATTTCAGAGAGCACGGCATCGACATATCGTTTGGCATTCTCCGTTTCGTAAAGGCCAGTGGCAAAGTCGCAGTATGAGCAACGCGACTGACAGAACGGGATGTGAATGTAAATGCCGGCGCGATCCATGGAACAGAGATTATAACTATGCCACGACCAGATACACAGATGTCATCAACTTCAGCTGAACAACTCAGCATTTGAACACGTGTTTTTGAGTGTATCGATTCATTTCCACTGTATTGATTGGGCGCAACGATTTACTGCGATTTACCCGATGAAAACGGCACGTTGCGAAGATTGTTAACTGGCACGCCTATTGAATCTATTTAAGCTCGCTAGAGATCATTGGCCGGAGCGAAGCCATTGACTCAAAAGACTCCGGTCGAGTCCATTAATATCGAAAAATGCAGGGGAGGATTTTTCACCATGGCAGACGACAGAATGAAGAACGACGATCTCGACAAAAATTTGGGGAGTAAACGTAACCAAGGTGGTAGCTCTGGCCAACAGACGCCAGGCCGACACAAAGAAGACGATGAACCATTTGGCCAACGAGGCGGTGGTCAGGGAACTTCAGGTCGAGAAAAAGACTACGGGTCAGGAGCCGGCGGACATGGCAATCAACCGGGCGGCAAGACGGGCAGTCAAGGTGGACGTCAAACCGGAATGGACCGAGGGGGTTCGAATCGTTAGTTAATCTTTTCTTTTCTGCTTACTTTGCACGGCACTGAGAAATCATTGCCGTGCTTTTTTGTGTAGTATCAATGCAACGTGGAGACATGAAGTCGGCACCTCGAGGTAGAAAGCGAATCTCTAATCCAGAATGTTCGTTTCTTCAGAGGTACGTGATCAATTTTTATCTGGGCCAATGGTCTACTGACTCATTTCGAGATTCTCTTCAGACTTCCATTGCCACTTATCGATTTACGCATCGTTAGTGACACGCGCTCTGCCTGGGCAAACACACGTAAGAAGTTTTCACCAAGAATCTTGCGAATGTCGGTTTCACTGTACCCGCGCTTCAACAATTCATACGTGATGTTTGGCAACATCGAAACATCCTGCGCGCCTTCGGGCATGTCGTTCGCGCCGTCGAAGTCGGCTCCGATACCTACATGGTCAATGCCGGCAACTCTAACTATATGATCGATGTGATCGATCAACTTTGAAAGCGGCAATGGTGGTAGCGGATTAGCTGCTTCAAGTTTGTCACTCTCCTCTGCTAATCGTTCTGGATCATTCTTATACTTTTCAGTTAATGCGTCCTGTTGGGTCTTCAATCGGCGGTCACGTTCCTCACTCTGGGGAGAAACTGTTGCAGCATCAACAAACGCGCTGTAGAAATTCACCTGAACGACGCCACCGTTTTTTGCGATCCGTCGCAACAGATCATCCGGGATATTTCGCGGGACGTTGCTCAAGGCGCGCGCTGAAGAATGTGAGGCAATGATCGGGGCGGCCGAAACATCGAGTGCATCGCTCATCGTGGCATCCGCTACGTGCGAAACATCTACAAGCATGCCAAGGCGATTCATCTCTCGAACGACATCTTTGCCAAACTCGCTTAACCCATCGTGCTTCTTTTCACCGCGAGCAGCATCGGCCCAGTCGTTCGTGTTATTCCAGGTCAGCGTCATATAACGAACGCCAAGCCGATAAAACTCACGCAAGGTCGGCAACGAGTTCTCAATCGCGTGACCTCCTTCAATCCCAAGCAAGCAGGCAATCTTATTGATCCGCTTTGCACGTCGAATGTCCGCCACGGAGGTCGCTAATACCAGATCGTTTGGATGGCGTTCGGCAGCACGATAGACGGAATCAATCATGTCAAGCGTGCGACGGGCAGCGCCACCGTTTGCCACGTACCACGGCTTGACGTAAAGCGAAAAGAACTCCGCCGTCAGTCCACCCTCTTTCATGCGTTGAATGCTGGTGCGGTACGGCGTAGGAGGGGTGCCGCTCAGGTCATAATCGTCGTTGGTCATAGGTGTCGTAACGTCATTGTGCGTATCGATTACGATCGCGCGACGATGTATCGCGAGGGCACGTTTCCAGAGAACGGGATCGCGCGACTCTTGATCGTCATCAAGCGAGGCTGTCGTAGATTCGTTAACCGTGGCCTCGGCTCTACTTGTTGAAACGGAGAAGAGTGCGGCAACGATAAAAATTAGGGCGGAAACCGGAAATATGGCTCGATAGCTCATGAGAGACCTTTCTTGAATTGCATTATTCTCGATGCTGGATCAGAAATGATTTAAACAGACTCAGGGGCGGCGCGCTACGCTTCGCTTCGTCCTTGCCTCTGGATCACGTGAATAGCTGACGAACCGTGAAGAGGCGACATAGAATCCTCGTAAACTCTTATACCCGGTGAACAAATTGAAAGTCGCGTCTTCAGTATTCGAATCGCACTTTTCAATTTAGTTTTTTTCGGAAAGCTCCTTTACGTGTACAAGCACACGGTAATGTATCTTGTGAATTATGTAATCCGACCAAAGTCGCCAATACAATGCAGGCCAAAATCGATTTTGATACCAGGTGGTGCCTTCCAAAAGGGTACGATCACCGCCAAGATCTGTGAGTGCAAATTGTCCTCTGCGGGACTGTAGATAATTGTCCAGGTGTGGTGGTCGAAGGTTTCTGTAAGGAGATAGTTCGTCCATAACACGTGGTTGAGATCTCACATCAAACTTCAACAACTGTGGTTCGTCCCAAACGGTAATTGGTTCGACGAACTCGCCGGTGGTAAATACGCAACGACGGATTGCGCCCACGCCACTGCCCTCGATTTTGGCATGCGTGGGATAAGCGATACCCGTTGAAAAAATCGCTTCTGTTGGATTTGGAAGATCGGAAAACGCGACAAGATTTTTCCAAACATTTTCAGGCTTCGCATTAATTACGATTGACGATTTAACTTCGTAAAGCGCCGGCTTGACCGTTAGCTGATTCTCGATTGCGACAAACACAGGCGCTACCACAAACAAGAGTGCAAATGCTCTGAACGAATGTGCCGAGAATGTTTGTCGCTGCTGCAGGATAAAACCTATAAATCCGCCAAACAGTGCAATGATAATCGCAAGCGGAAAGGCCATCATCAAACAAACAATGCCTTCAACTGCTAAAGCCAATAAGGCGGCGCCGGCAAGCCCGATTGAGATCAGAGCAACCAACAGGCATTTGCCAAGGCTGCGCGGCTGAGGAACGCCGTAAATCAATACTGCATTCAGACCCAGAAAGAATGGGAGACCAACGAAGAGTCCCCAGCCATAACTTCGCATCGTGTGAACACTAAACGTCGTCACAATTACGGCGAAAATAATTGTCACTACAACTCCCATTGCAGCGCTTCCGAATTCGTTATCAGGAACAATGCGAAGCAAGGTACGCTGCAAAGAGCTGGCAGAGCGAACTGGACTCTTCGGAAGCTGACCAGAGGGAACGATTGCGAGTAAAAGGAAAAAAAAGAGATTGATGAATGGAACAAAAAAGAAGACGGTCAACCATAGGGGGAGATCGGCGTCTCGCAAGCGGCGAATCGTCAACACAATACCTGTCCAGACGAATGGCAGCGAAGCAGCGACAAGTGAGCCGTACAGAACTGCGTCATTCCTACGGATCCGGTCTATGGCATCGGCACCGAAAACCCAGTAATTAAAGACGCCCCAAGAGTATCCCAGCCTGTATGCAATAAGCCGATCGATGTTGTGCTTAACCGCAAACAGCAGGACGCCGAAGCCGGCGTATGCAGCACGGCCAACGCGCCCCTTCCAGGTAAAAAAATATGCTAACTTCGAGCTCAAAGGACCTGAATGGTTTTGATATTCGATGATGCTAAGGGTCATACTTCATCGAATTCGAATAATCAAGAGATTTCTGGACTAGGCGTGAGATCCTATTTATTATATTGGGACAGCACCTTCAAATAAACTTCACGCGTTAATTCTGCAGTGTGTTCCCACGACAACAGCGCTACGCGCGTACGACCCCGCTCAGTAAGGGACCGGCGCACCTCATCGTTAAACGCCACCTCCAGTAGCGACTGCAACAGTTGATCTTCGCTCGTTGGGTCTACAAGTCGCGCCGCATCACCAACTACTTCAGCTACTGCAGCGGTTGACGTTGCTATCACAGGAACACCGCAACGCATTGCTTCCAGGGGCGGCAATCCGAAGCCTTCGTAAAACGATGGGTAAACAAAAAGCCTGCACGACGTGTAGAGGGCGCGCAGCGCGAGATCCTCGAGGTATCCGGTTAACACAATGTCATCACATACTGCCGATTCGTTGATAAGCCGCAAGACCTCTTGACTCCCCCGTCCGATAGAGCCTGCGATTACCAGCTGCATTCGGCAGTCAGTCTTTAACTGTCGCAATCGTTCAAACGACCGTATCAGCATTAAATAATTCTTCCGCGGTTCAATGGTTCCGACCGTGAATATGAACTGGTCGCGAATGCCGAATCGCGTCCGTACTGATTCAATCTCTTTCGAAGTTACTTCATGAAAAATGTCACGTGCAGCTTCGGGAACGACATGTACTTTTTGTGACGGCACTCGTAATCGTTCGCACACTTCGTCTTTGATCGAATTCGTCGGAACAATAATCCCCGTTGCCGCGCGAGACATAATTGGCAGTCGACGTCGCGCTCTCAATACGACTCGCTTCGACTGATATTCCGGATGCAGCAGTAATGACAGATCATGAATGGTGACTACTGTCGGACATGCATGCCACAACGGAATGTCATAATTTGTCCCATGAAACACGTCCAGCTTTGTTCGTTTGGCGTAACGCGGCAAGCCCAGGGAAAACCACTTTCTGGTAACTGGCCCAACCGCTACCTGTTCTGCGATCAAGTTAAATGGAAGTTCGTTCGAATCAATTTGGGGAGGGGCTAAAGTTGCAGGAGAGAGTAACCGAATCTCATCCGTGGACTTGTAGCGAGCGAGGGCGTTTGCGAGTTCGAATGTGTAATGACCAATGCCGGTCTTCGGCTGGATTAAAGGAATCGCATCAATACCGACAAGCATAAATTAGGCTACAGATTCACGCGGACAATTAGGGATCAGACAAAAGATCAGACATTAGTTAACACAAGCAAATATATTTTTTCTAATCCGTGTTCGTGTGATTATCCGAGGCTGACTGATCTTTAGGGGCCAAAGCGTTGTCGGTATTCCGTTGATACGAGGAAGGCTTTAACCATTTCGGCATTGATGAAGTTGCCGCCGAATTGATTCAGCTTATTCAACCAAAAGTTCAAGCCGTCCAGGTTGTTGTCTGGCGGATCGTCCGGATTCCGCCGGAGATAACCGAAGTACTGCATCAATACAAAAGCGCGGTTGAATTCTTTCGCGTGGAAGTCGGCGTCCTCGGCAACTGACCGGAGCACACTTGCTCGTTTCGTCGTGTCGTCCGGTGTCGTCGCTAGCACCGCGACCAATTGCTGCCGCTCAGTACTTGAGAGAACGTGACCTGCATTGAGTGCAAGCTTGTCTACGAATTCATTGGCGGTCATTGAATTCGGAAACGCCGCGATGAAGTTGGGCAGTTGCACCCACCCTTCGAAGAATGCCCGTTTGTTCGTTTCTAACAAAGTTTCCCAACCCGTCTGTCCGACCACAACACCGCGACCAATTCTCTGTGTATCCGGGAAAAACTGTGCGAAGCGTGGCATGCTCCCAAAAGACGCCATGGTTGTGCGGTAGACGAGATATCCAGTCTCTTGAAATTCGATCGACAGGTAAAACGCTCCCGAGACGTTGATTCGTTTCAGTTCAACGCATTGAGCGTTTGTCCCGCATTGATCTATTTCGTTTTGCCAGAAACCCAGACCAGCACCATCAGGATCGCGATTCAGAAAATCCTCATAATGCTGGCGTACAAAGAACGAAATGGCGTCAATTACGTTCGTGGTTACTCCCGAGGGCGTGATGAAGAGTACGCTCTGGTTCCATACTGGATTCACGAATGTGCGACTGGTTGGACCAAAGTTCAATCCGGATTTCGTCGGCGTTAATGTGTGGGTCCCAACGGTGGAAATAAAGTTCAATGCAAAGTTGCCATCGCCGTCGGTGCTCGTGGCAGCGGTCTGTGATCCAGAAAGCGTAATCGTTACTCCCGTTACACCATTTCCGGTTCCATCTACTACTCGGCCGCTGAGCTGCACAGACGTCCGCGGTTCATCGTCGTTCAGAATACCGTTTCCGTCGTGGTCCAGGGCGAGTTGTCGACCTTCGCCAATCGGTACGCCAGTGAAGGTAAGCTCTGCTCCCTGTTTGACTGCTGCCAGAAGCGACGCCACAGTCACAGGCGCTTCTTCGATACTGTCAGGCTGAAACAGGCCACCACCAATATGCAGAAAGCCTCGGGGAGCATGTCCATAAATGCCCCGCACGATCAGATCACAATTCTGCGCTGCTCCTGGGTTCGATTGGTCAACCAACACGTTGATTCTATTCGCGACCTCAAATGAGTTCTTGTTTCCGGCGTTGGCGGTTACCTGCAAGCCAACGGCAGGTGCGGTACCTGTGTCGAGCTTGAGCAACATCTGTTCAATGTCGCGTCGCCAGCCGTCAGCAGTGGCCTCACTTCCAGCACTCGAGAAATCGAATTGCGGTGCTTTCATAAAATTGAACAGCGTATCAAACGTACCGTCGTGAATCAGACCAAAACCAGTAATCTGCGGGCTGGCCTGGGTGCGATTGATTCCCATTTTCTGATACAAACCGCGAAGCTGCGGCACCTTGACAGACTGTGGCTCCTGCAAAGCCAGCGAAGGAGTAATCCTGTTGTCAGTGCCTGGTTTGAAGTTGGTGATTAGATGGCATTCACTGCAGTTGATGACTCCGCCGTCCAGCCGGTTGTTACTGAAAAAACTGAATCCCGGTTGAAATTCATTTGGAGGCCGGCTGGAAGATTCGTTGGGATTAGGTGGATAAGCCAACGATTGTACGAATGTCTTAAAGGCTGACATCTCTGCTGTTGTCAGCTCCCGTGGTCCACCGAGTAACGACATGAACGCCGCATTGAAACTTTCGAGTCCTGTGCGGTCTCCACGCCAATGTAGCGGTTCGTTGCCAATGATGCCGCGCAGAGATTGCGTCATCATTGGTCCCTTCATCGGATGCAAGTTATCGGTTGCTGTGATACCGGGAGGCAAGAAAACCATCACTTGAGCGATTTGTCCCTGCGGATTTCCCAAATCCCAAACCATTCCGTCGCGATGCCCATTCAAATGGCAGCTGGCACATGACACGGTACCGTGCGCTGACAGCGACGCGTCGTACAGAAAGCGCCGGCCATCACGTACTGATTGCGGCTCAGGATTGAAACCGAGAGTGACTTGCGCAACCTGCGTCTTTGAGGTTGTGTCTACAATTCCAATGGAGTGATCGAACCGATTAAGGACATACAATCTTTGCCGCGCCTCATCGAGCGCCAGACCGGTTGGTCCCTGTCCGACTGCGATGCGACCTGTCACCGATCCTGCCGACGACAGCACTCCAACACGCGCAGAGCTTGTAGCCGCTACATAGAATGTCCCATCGCTTTGACGAACGATGTCGGAAGGCAGTGCAAGGCTCAACGACCGTTCATCGTCGGTTCCAGCCGGACTACCAAAATCGGCGTGTTGGTTGAGATCCACTGGGCCAAGCAGGACCGCAGTTCCTGATCCGGCTGTGCTGACCAGCGACACTCTATTCTGTTGAAAGCGACCTCGAATGTTTGGCTCAAACCTAACCTGATTGATGTCATCAAGGTTTGCAATCATCAGCCGATTAAGCGCCGGGTCGAAGCCCATATTCCCGACGTGTGTACCTATCCCACTTACCTGGGAACTCACATTGGAGGGGAGACCAGCGCCACTCGCATCAATCACCGCGAGATCGATATCGGCCAACGAATATGGAATAAACGAGTTCCATGAACGGTTGATTTCGTCGCGCCAGTTCGTGCCGTCCCATTTCACTATCAGACCAGTGCGCGGAGCAGTTGGAAGACCTGGCAGGGGTGTCGGGTTTGGAGGAGGTAAACCACCATTCGCTGTTACGTCAGCTTCCCTGACTATCGTCGTCTGGCTACCTGATTCGAAGATCGAAACAAACACACGTGATCCATCCGCATTTTTTGCCAATGCGCGCGGCTGTTTGGCCGAAAGTTCAATAGTCTGAAAGGAACTTAAATTCGACGGATCGAACACTTTGATCAATCCGCGGCCCAGCTTGTCGACCGGCGTCCCATTGAGCAGTGAAGCACCTCCCGAGACGCAAACAAAAACCATTTCCCGTGTAGAACCGCCGAAGAGTACGTCAGTAGGTTCATCACCTACATCCAATGTGCGAATCACATTACCGCTGCTGAGGTCCACGATGCTGACGGAATCGGACAACCAGTTTGCAACCCAAGCTTCGCTGTTGTTTCTCACAGCAACACTCACCGGTTCAAGACCAACTGGAATTTCCGCGGTCAGCCGTGGTTGACCTCCACCCGTTAGTTGAAAAATTGAAAGTGTGCCGTTTGGAGAGTTAACGGCGAGCAAACGAGTACCATCGGGTGTCATCGCTAGCGGATGAACTTGTGGGCTCTCAAAATTTTTAAATGGGGTGGACTGGGAACTGGCAATGGGAGCACTCGACGACCAAATCGTACACAGTGCGATCGAAATACCAATTGACGCAAAAAGACGGAGACGTCTTATTCGAGTGGGCGCAATGGGGGACATCTGCCTCCTAACCGATACAACGTTCGACCGGGGCGTCAGCCTAACCGGTAAGGACGAGGTGTTTTCGACACTTAGAACACGAAACCAGAAGCGCTGTCAATAGTTCTTGGAAGGGGTGGTGTCTTTCCAGGTTTCCCGCGGCTTCGCAACCTATCTTGTCTATCGATTTGAAAAATGCTTTTGTGTTTCTGTTGCTTCCGCTGACGTAAAATCAACGTTATCTGATCTGCGTTAACACCTGTGACTGTAATCGTTTCGGGATCGCAACAGTGGATGACCTCGGCAGTTCTTAACGAAAAGAGGCCGGATTCGCAAAGGAGTCCGGCCTCTTCGAAAGTGATTTTAGCGCGGCTAGAACCTCTGGTTATATTCAGTCGAAACGATGAATGCTTTAACCATTTCAGCATTCACAAAGTTACCGTTGAAATTGTTCAATTTATCGAGCCAGAACTGCCAGCCGGAAAAATCGTGATCTGGACCTTCGTCAGGATTGCGACGGAGATAACCAAAATACTGCATAAGCACGAACGCCTTATTGAACTCGCGTTGCTGCAGTGCAGAATTTTCTGCGACCGAACGCAGCACCGAGGCACGCTTCGCAGCATCGGCTGGAGTTGCGCCGAGGACATTAATCAAATCAGAGCGTTCTGAACTCGAAAGTACGTTGCCCGCATTGGTGTCCAACTGATCAACGAACTGCGCAGCCGTCGTACCTGCAGGATATGCCGTTTGGAATTCCGGTCGCTGCACAAAAGCGAGCATGAATGCCTGCTTGTTGTTTTCGAGAACTTGCTCCCAGCCTGTTTGTCCTACTATGACTCCGTTTGCGATTGTCCGTGTATCAGGTGTGAACTTCTCTCGACGCACAGGCACGGGCTTGCTCGGCAAATTGCCGTACGCGGCTTTGTACGCTCGGTAAACAAGATAACCTGTTTGTTGGAACTCAATGGATAGGAAAAATGCAGCCGAGACATTCTGCCGTTTGACGTCCAGACACCCTGCATCAGATCCGCATTGTGTGATGTCATTGACCCAAAAATTGAAGCCCGACTGGTCCGGCATACGACTGAGAAAATCGACATACTGCTGGTGCACAAAGAAATCAGAATCGTTGATGGTAA
>JBHEMC010000088.1:0-17690 GCA_046262775.1 Pyrinomonadaceae bacterium
ACTCTCAGCAGAGTTATTGCAAGAGCATGATGTGAAGAGACTCGTTCCCGCATTGAGCGCAATGTCGGCACAGAAAATTGCTGTCATCGGTCACTCTTTTACGATGGGACTTCATTGGTCTTCACCGTCCAGTTTTGTGCCAATTGTGATCGACGTATTGCGCCGGGTAAATCCAAAAGTTGAATTCAAGCAGTTCGCTGCGGGTGGTCTAACTGCGTCGCGCGCTGAGAAACGGTTTTACCATGATGTACTCGCGTGGAAACCCGACAAGGTTATGCTAGTCGTGATGACTCGCGCAGACGATGACTACGACGCTCTCAAAAGAATGGGTGAAGGTTTTCTCGCGGCAGGCATTAAGACGTACATGTTTGATGAAGTACATGACCCGGCCGCCGAAAACCCGCAAACTGTGGAACGCGCGCGCAAAGTCGCAACCGAAGCCCACATAGAGGTTATTGAAGTCGGGGAAATCCTCGCGAAATCTCCTGATAGATCAAAGTTTGTCTGTCTCGATGGAATCCATATGACCGAACCATATCATCGATTGATGGCCAAAGAATGGCTCAAGTATCTCGCCGGTGCGCGAAGTGCGAAGATGCAAAAGGGTGAATAGAATTACGCTTCTTAAGTTTACGCGAAGCGTAATCCACGGACCAGAAAGCGAATCCTGGATGTTGCCTGCAAAGAACATGTTTTCAATTGGACTCGCCGTCTTGAGCCTGCTCGCCGCATCTCTTCTTAGCCTTCCCCACAGTCAGGCGCAAAATAGTTCAAAGATCAATAGACCGCGGATGTTGATTGGTGAACATGATCCATTGACGGGTTACGCGATTTTGCGCGCGAGGTATGCAGCCGGCGCCCGTCCACCTAATGATATCGATGGTTGGGCGCTTACCTATCTCTTGAATGGCGACGAAAGTTTTGCCAACCGTGCCGTTCAGCGGATGAGAGACACGCATCCTCCAGATCTTGTTGGCTCTCGCACTTATCCGGAATTCATTAAGTGGTCGCTCGCTTTTGATTGGCTGTACAACTATCCGGGCTTTTATTACGAGCTGAAAGATCGAATAGCTCTCGAACTCTTAAATGCAGCCGAGAAAATGTTGGACGACCAGTCGCTCAAACAAGTTGAACTGGCGATGTATCACAACTATCCTGTTCGTTATCTAACGCTCGCGATCTTTGCTCTCACTGCAATTGAAGGTCAACCATCGGTAGAAGTTCGTGCGGCTCCATTACGTAAACATGCTCGCGCTGTACTGGATCATATTCTGGACTTGACTGACTTCATAACGCCAGATGGTGGATATCACGAGTCAATGGACTACCAGCGCATTACTCAGGCACCCCTGGCCATGATGGCCGAACTTTTCCGAACAACTTCGAACAGCGATCCAGCCCTTCGCTACACCGTTTTTCAACACTATACCGATACATACCTCTACAAGGTTCTGCCTGACGGTACTACGGCGCGTGACGACGACAACGAGTTTCCATATCTCCAATGGGAAGACAACATATGTCTGGGGTATGCGATCAATCGATTCAAAGATCCATATGCGGCATGGATGCTGAGGAAAAGCGGTTGGCCCGCGCAGAACACGTGGCGCGTACCCATCACCCAGTTTCTCTGGGATGACCCTGATGTAACTCCGCGGAATCCCGCAGATACCTCCGAGGCCGAGATCTCACGCAATCATTTTTTTCGCGGTATTGGTCATCTGATCATGCGTGATGGGTTTGATCCGCAGTCGACCTGGATCGAATTCAACTGCGGTCCATATTTAGCCAAGCACGATCATCTGGACCAAAACCACTTTGTCATCTATCACAAGGGTTATCTCGCCACGGAAAGCGGGGCCGATTATACAGACACGGAAAGCCCTCACTATCTCAATTATTATCGACGCACCATTGCTCACAACTCTATGCTCGTCTACCGGCCAGGCGAAAAATTCTTCTGGGCGGAAAACCTGTGGCCGGCTGCCAACGATGGCGGACAGCGTATGGACTCTTCGCGGTATTGGAATACCGTGCGCAGCCGCGATGATTTCGAACGCACACGGGATCTATGGGACACAGGTCGCATGGAACTCACTGACTATTTACCCGGGGTTTACCACTATGCTCGAGGTAATGCTACCAATGCATACCAGCGTTCGAAGATGGACCGCTTTATTCGCGAGATTGCTTATACGCCTAATAATAACGTGATGATTGTTTTCGATCGCGTTCGTTCTACAGTTCCGAGTTTTAAAAAAGTCTGGTTACTTCATGGTGTGTCTAAACCAGTAATTGTATCGACTAGTAAGGGTGTCGATGTGGGAAACGGCGGAATGGCTTACGCGAATGCATCGACATTTACTTACGAGGACGGACAAGGGCGACTGCGCGTGCATTCGCTTCTGCCGCGTGAGCGGGACGTTGTAATCAGAGGTGGACCGGGGTGGGAGTTCTGGACTCCCGGCGACGAATTCGGCGGCGAGTGGGGCTCGGGAAAGGATTGGCCACTCGATCCAGCTGAGGGTGGGCCATTGCCCACCGATCCATACCTGCGCAAGATGTGGAAAACTTTTTGGGGTGCTGACTTCCAAAAATTGTTGCCCTCAAATAGACGCGCTGTTGTACCGGCTGCATGGCGCGTCGAGGTCTCTCCGGCGCAGCCGGCAAAGGAAGATCTCTTTCTGCATGTACTGGAGATCGGGGATAAGACCGACACGCGAAAGCCGCGCGTCGAGTTGGTCGACGGATCAAATTTGATCGGCGCGATGGTGGAAGGCGGGACGATGGTGCTCTTTTCTACGGTAAATGGGACCGTAACAGAAGGCGAAGTTACGATTCCCGACATTGAAACCAACGATTTGCTAATCACAGGTCTAACGCCGAACGCGAAATATGAGCTGCAGATGACTGGTGGTCGGGCAAATTGGCGTGGTGGTCTTTTCAATGGTGTACCGGGAGTCAACTATGTTGGATCGGCAAACGCATCGGGCGTCATGCACGTTGGGTTCAAAGGGCAAAAGGATGGCCGCTTACGTGTTCGAATACTCTCTACTCAATAATTATTTGGAGTACGGATTAGCCAAGTTGAGTAATTCAATGAAACGATTGACTAACTTCTTACGATATCTGTTCCTCTCGACCTTCTTTATTTTTGTGGCAGGATTGTGTGCTCAAGAGCCACGCCAAACTTCGAAAACGACAGTGAAGTCGATGCGCGAAGTCAACGAGGTGGCTATGGCGCCAGCCGATCAGATCATTGCCATTATCGGAGCGCTACTGATCGACGGCCGCGGTGGACCACCGGTGCCGGATTCAATAGTAGTCGTTCGCGGAAATCGAATTACGGCCGTGGGCAAGCGCGGTTCGCTCAATGTGCCCCCGGGCGCTCAGATCGTCGATGCTAATGGGTTGACACTCCTGCCGGGATTAATCGACTCTCATTTCCATATCGATGGCGATAATTCATTGCCGGCATTGTACTTGAGTCACGGCGTCACCTCGTTACGCGATCCGGGGCAGTGGATTGAGGCTTATGACGCTGCGCGGAAGGCAACCCCGCCGGTGCCTCGTTTGTTTTTATGTGGGCCACACCTGGATTCGCCGCCACCCGCTTATCCTAAGGATTCCTATATCGTTCGCGACGCTGAAGAAACTCGCCTCGCGGTCAATCGCTTTGCAGACGATGGTGCTTCCGGCATCAAGGTATATTTTCGGTTGCCGTTGTCATTGATTCGAGTTGCGATAGAAACCGCACATGCTCGCGGCATTCCGGTAATGGCCCACCTCGAAATCGTCGATGCGCGCGATATTATCCGTGCGGGCATTGATGGTATTGAACATGCGACCTCCTTTGGCACCGCCCTATTACCACTTCGTGACGCTGAGAAATATAGACAAGCAGTTCTTGCCGATAACGACGCACGTCGCGAAGGACGCTACCAGGTTTGGAACTCCATCGATTTCAACACGCCGCAAGCCCGTGCCCTTTTCAAACTGATTGTCGACCGCGGTGTGGTCGTTTCTCCTACCCTGGCGGTTTTCGAACGTCAGAACGGTGATAAGGATACGACCGAAGTTCATGTTCATGGATTCCAGCAGATGGAAGAGTTTGTCAGGCTGGTCCATCAAGCGGGCGCCAAGATCGTCGTTGGCTCTCATTCAGATGTGCCGCATGCGAAACGAGGTTGGGCTTACCAGCGTGAGCTCGAGTTGCTGGTCGCTTCGGGTCTGACCCCTATGGAAGCGGTAGTCGCTGGAACAATGGAAAATGCGCGTTATTTTCGTATTGCTGATCGTCTGGGAAGTGTTGAGCCAGGGAAGATTGCCGACCTTGTAGTGGTAAGTGGAAATCCATTAGAAAACATTAGCAACATGCGACAAATTAGACGCGTTATGCTGAACGGACGTTGGGTTGAGGCCGCAGCAGAAAGCAAATGAGCAACAAAACGTCTATAAACACCTGCGTGTTGGCCGTTCTTCTCCTGTTGATTGCGAACGTCCATGCGACAGCAAAGACTATTTACGTGCATCTTCTGGAGGGAAACGATAAAACCGGCGATGGCAGTTACACGCGGCCTTTCAAGTCCTGGCGCATCGCACTACAGCACGTTACCGGCGGAGATACTTTGGTAGCGAAAAATGGCGACTATCGAAGAGCTGGACGCGACGGGAAGTGGGGCGGACTGGACCTCGCTCTCACATTGGAAGATAGTTTGGAAAGCCGGGACCCGCATCCGACGCAATCTGGACGGCCGGATACAGTTGGTATCTACCATTATAATGCCGAAAATCCACTCACGATTCGCGCCGAGACGAAGCACGGCGTTATCCTCGATCACATTCGCTTTCACCTTGCCCAGGGCATTGTAATCGACGGCTTCGACATCTTTCCCGATCCTTACTATTCGGACAGCGCCGGCCACAAGTTGAATGCGAAGCGCGATGGTATTCATGGCGACAGCGTTTACGAGCCTGAGAACGGCTATAACTACGTTAAGACAAATGATCCTCCGGGTGGTTACACTGCGGCATGGTATGACCGGCGGTTGTGGACCAGTTACATTACAGTTCGAAACTGCAAAATTCACTATGCCTGTCCACCAGCTGGTTGTACAACAGTTTATGACCCGCTTCAGGATGAGAATCGGCTATATCTGATCAAGTTCAATCAGTCTCATCACATTATTATCGAGGATAACGAACTCTACGACGGCAAGAATTCCGAGCGTAAGCCGGCCATCGATCTTCCTTGCAGCGATGACGTTGTAGTGAGACGAAATCTCATCCGAAATTGTCATCGGGGCGTAGTCTCCAAGGGTGGCGGACGCCGCGTTTTGATTGAGGACAATGTATTTGTTGACAATTCCGGTGCAGCGTTCAGTGGCGGGTCAACCGATCCGAATCTCTTTGTTGACGGCCAGTATGGCGATCCTTGCTCGTTCGCTCATTACGAGTCGTACGATATGACAGCGAGGAACAACCTCCTGGTTTCTACGCGTCCAGGTGAACGGCCAATCGAGCCCGTGTCCATTTGGGCTGCAAAGAACGCAATAGTTGTGAACAACACTTTCGTAGGCATCGGTGAACGTGGAGTGTTGGTGGTTCGCCCTGGAAATGAAGTAGATAGTCAGGCTCGTGGCTGCCACTCCGTGCGCCTGATTAAAACCGACGGCTTGCTTGTTGAGGACAACATCTTTGTATTGTCAGGTGCGGTAGATGAAACAATGCTCTATCAGTTAACCGGAGTCGACGTGAACATCGTCCATTTCAAACACTCCGACAACACCTTCTTCAATGGTGGGCGCGAGGTTCCGTCTGGCGGTCTAGCGGACCCAAATCGTGAGCCCGGCTTCAGCACAGACAATCCGGGATTGATTGGTGGATCAGGTACGGACTATGTTACCTGGTTGGCAACAGCAAGGCTGAAAAAGAAATCTTCAGCTCATGGTCGCGGCGTTCAGTAATACAAAACCAGTGGTGGTGCGACGAGAAACCAGATTGGGTTCAACACACGTCTTATTCATTCATCAGATAACGACGAAGCCTTTGCAACCAGACCAGGCGAAAACGATGTCCCAAATAAAGCATTTGCTGCCGAGCTTGTTATTGGTCTCATTGTCAGTTTCTCCAGTATATGCCTGGCAGCCTAAAGTACCGACTTATGAGGTGTCGCGCGTTTCGGAACCGATCGAAATCGATGGCCGACTCGATGAGCGCTCCTGGATGAAGGCTCCACTGGTCGGTGAGTTCGTGAATAATCGGGATGGTTCTGCTGGCAAATTACGTACGGAGGCACGCGTTCTTTACGACGACAAATTCATCTACTTTGCTTTCCGTGCTATTGATACGAATATTTGGGCAACCTTTAAAGAAAGGGACCAGCATCTTTGGCTCGAAGAGGCGGTTGAGGTATTCGTTCAGGCGGATCCCACTATACCAAACTATATCGAGTTGGAGGTTAATCCCTTAGGCACTATGCTCGACATCTACCTGATAGATGTGCGCAGGCCACTGCATTACGAAAGTTGGAATAGCGAAAAGCTGCGCTGGGCCGTTCAAGTGGACGGAACAGTAGACGGTAAGGGTGGTGATCGGCAGTGGATGTGTGAAATCGCCGTACCCATTGAAGACATTGCAACAGCGCCGCGACGTCCTCCACTGCCGGGCGACCGCTGGCGCATGAATCTATATCGTGTAGAACGTTTGCCAGAAGTAGCGGAGCTGGCATGGTCACCAACATTGAGAGAGGACTTCCACATTCCGTCAAGATTCGGGGAGCTTGTTTTTACGGATCGACAGCTTCCAAAGTGATGCGTTCAACATCAGACAGTGATGTGTATAAGTTTCCACTTCTTTTTAACGAGGCTTAAGAGACTCGCTAATAGACCAACTCCCCAGCGGCATGAAGTCGTACGAGAAGGCGGCGCCGGATCCTCAGTGCTGAGTTCCATGTCTACGGACAGCGAGGCAACTGTTTTCCGGCTCGGCGTGAATTGCCTCGTCTGGACACCTAACTCTGAATCCCTTTGAGCTGCCGCATTCCAATCTCTTTAATTTTGGAGTCAGGCCATTTTTCAAGATAACTATAAGCGGGATGATTGGGTCGTCCTGTGCACGGATTGCGAGCTGAGTTGTAGCAACAGATTAGTGACCAGCGCGGGTTGGGACTATGATTGGCATCCGAACGATGTAGTAAGTTGCAATGAAAGAACAGAGCTGTTCCGGGTTTCATTTCGCAGTAGACCAGATCCAAGTATTTGAGAGCTTGCTCGACACGATTACTGTCTGCGCCCGTTTGATCACCTGTTTTGCCATGATCTATCCGACCAATGAGATGCGAACCTCTTATCACTTGCAGGCAACCGTTTTGCTTGGAAGCTTCGTCGAGAGCGATCAGGCAGCTGCCCATCAGGGGAAACAAACAATTATTTGAATACCAATAACCGTAGTCTTGATGCCACTCCCAGGAGCCGCCAACAAACGGCTCCTTCAGCATGATCTTGTGATGGTAGTGATAAATTTCGCCGCCTAATAACTGTTCGAGAGGTTCCACAATTCGCAGACAGCGAACAACTGCACTATAGATGTCCTCGCCCAACTGATCGGTGATCCACAAACGGCTTATGCCGGCATTCGCGTCACGTCGCTCCAGTGCTTCTCGTTCAAGTCGTTGATCGTTCTTCGCTGTTCGAATGAGAAGGTCCATCTCCTCCCCATCAAATAGCTTCTCGCACATCAAATAGCCATCGCGATTGAAATGGTTGATCTGGTCGCGGTTCAATAGTGACATCATGTTCGCCTTACGTGTCTTGAAGGTCAGAAAAATTCAAGACCGCATAGATCACCGTTAACGCGTGGAGGTCTCTGGGTTCACTGATGATTTGCGGATTATTCCGGATACAGGTCGACTCTATTCGATGGATCCGGCCTGGTCAAGAGTCTCAATTCATTACCTCTAGGATTCGAAGGATACGCTTCAACACAACGCTAGACGTGATTGCGCTAATGTGAGTCCGGATTTGCCGTCTGATGTGGGGCCGTGGCTCTGCCCCGCAGTTAGTTCCAGAAACGCTTAAGCTAAGCCCTTCGTTCGTGCTTTGCACCGGCTGTTCTAGCGGCGCAACAGGCTTCACCATACTTTCCCAGGTAGTGTGGGTCTAACCGGGGGTCTCCGTGACGAGAAGCCAAAACCTGCCATTGCCATCGCATGTCCGAGCGAGGCGGAAGGACGATGCGGACTCGCGTGAAATGCTAGGCTCCATTTTGTTTTTGAGGATGGCGGCAATCGGCTCACCACCGATCACGGTTTTTTGTGGATGTCTTAGAGAAGCGTAAAACTCGGATTGTTTTTTCGGCGCCAGATGAAGCCGTCAAGCAGGTAATGGGTAAGTTGCGGCAACGCCAGAAGCGGTACCAGCCAAACCTTAAGAGACTCCAAGTCCCACGCACTGCCGAATAGCCAGGCTCGGTCGTGCCAAACTCCTCGATCCCAAAACATCTCTTCCACATAAGCCATCAGCCACAGTGTCAATAAAAACGCAATTGGTCCGCGAGCAAGTATGCGGTAGAAACCAACAGCATGTTCACGCTGTAGACTGGCATACCAATAGACAAGCACGAGGTACGGCACTCCGTGAATAACGACATTTGTAACGGTGAACGCATAATCAGAATTGAAAGCAACTATCCCTACGTACCAACAAAGCGCTGTCGTTGCTACAATTATATCTTTTCCCGGGTTCACCTTTCCCTTAACAATAAATCTATACAGTGAACGTACTACGTACAGCAGCAGCGCTGAAATATAGACGGGCCACAACGCTCGAGCAAAAACAATTGGAAGAGAGCTGAAGTCGTCTTTGAGAAACCACCAGAAATGACGTGGCAAATGGGCATGCCAGTAAACGAGTGGATATATGGTTGCTGAGTAAATGGCGCCAAAATCGATCAGCTTGCCCCAAAAGTCTTGCTCACCCAGTCGAGCGCGATACAGAGCCACCCAACCATATTGCTGCCTCACAAAATGAAAAACAGCCAGATACGCAAGCGCCCTCCAGAAAAACAAATCACCTTCCGAATAGAGTGCGACTCCGATTGCATAACCGATGATGGGAACGGCGGAGTAAAGCAGCCGCCTTCTTCTGAGTTCATCACGGTCGAAATAAACACGGAAAGCGGTCGCGTATACATGTGCGACGTCAATCAATAGTACGAAAGGGATCCAGATCCAGTCGGGTGAATCGTCTTTGAGCACACCAAGGCGCGCACCAATCCAAAGTGCTAAAAGCGAAACTGTCGCACTGCCTACAAATGCGAAAAGATCAACTCCCGGCGAAAAGAGCCACAAGCGTGTTGTCCTCGCGTTTGTCGCGCTGGTTGTCGATTGAAGGGATGTAGACAACTCCGCATTCATACGTGTTTCGGCTTTATGCTGAGCTACGCAACTGTTTGAATTCCCGCAACACTTCCTGCGCAGCACGAACGCCATGGTCAAACGCCTCTTCAAATAAGGCGATGCCGGATAGATCTGTATGCGCAAAATGGATTCCACGAAACGGCTGTTGCGCCCGGCTCCGCGCACCTCCCCAAATAAATCCGGGTCGCGGTCTAATCATCGCATGTCCCCAACGCATCACGTCGAGCCGTGTGCATAAGGACCGTATCGTTGGGTGGGCTCGCTCCAGATCACTTAAAGCGATATCCGCCCAACCGCTCCTATCGGTGCTGAGCAATCTTGCTCGAGCAACTCGAGGATCGGCATCACAGAGCGGATAGTAATAGGTGAATACTGTCGGACCATGATCCAAGCCGCGTTGATGAGTTGCTACGACATAACCAAGCGCCGGACTCTCGTACAAAACGTTGTCCCAAGCTAATGGGAACCCAAGATCCTTTGGTCTGTCGCGAAGAACGAGGTTCGCAACCATCCACGCACCGTATTGAAATTCAGATGTATAGGATGGTGGATTGTCTTTATATGGTCTGACGAGATAACGCGTGAGGAAGTGAGGTCCAGCAAAGATGACTCGATCAGCATGGAAGCCGATTGGATTCCTGCCATCGTGATCCACTGCCACCACATCAACCCCTTCAGCAGAGGTTGGTATTACTTCAGTCGCAGCGAAGCCAAGCCGAACCTTCTCTTTGCTTTTGTTATACAAGTAGGAAACAAGGCGGCCATTCCCCTCTGGCCATGTAATTACAGGCTGCGACTCCGCACCACGATGGGTGACTCGGGACGCAAAGTAGAACAACCCGGCCCAGGCGCTTGTCTGATCGATCGTTAGTCCGTAATCGTCACGACAACCGTAGTCAACCAACCACCGCAGGCGAGGTGAATCGAGTTTGTTTGACTGCAACCACGAGCTCATAGAGATCTTGTCTAATGCTGTAACCTGCGCATCGTCGCTACTATTAGAGATCGGTATCGCAAATGCTCGACGTCCTTTGCTGTCTCGCCATTCGACCCAGTTGCCGATTTCAGTGTTGAATTTGTCCAGTTGTGAAAGTTCATTCTTATCGGCTCCCGCATGGAGGTACAAGCCTTCGTACCAACGGCCTTTGTAAAAGATCCGTTCCTCTGGATCGCGGCAAAGAAACTGCTCAGCAACAATGGGGTTACCATTCGCGTCGGCTCCTTCAATTACTCCCATTTCCGAGAGCAGCGAAATCAATCTCACATTCTCTTTCAATGGCGCAGGAACGTAATGAGCTCCCCATGGATACGGAACAACTGCGGAGGGGTTACTGCCACTCCTGGCAGTTCCACCCGGCGCCGGTTCAAGCTCGAGCAAGACAAAATTTTCAAAACCACTCTTTTGTAGATGCCAGGCGGCAGACAGTCCCGCAACTCCGCCACCGACAATCACCACACCAGTTCGTACCCATTTATCATTATCCGGTTGTACTCGTAATCCGTCTCGTATCTTATGCCCGATAACATCGGAGACGCCGACTATCTCTCCATCCGGCAACGAAGGTGCGACACTTGACCCACAAGCAGAAAGCGCCACTGGTACCCCAAGAAACGCTGCCAGGAGTTCACGCCTTGTCATGAGATGGTCAGTCATATTTTGGAGATAGCACCGTTTAGGCCTTCGTAGAATCGGGGAAGAGAGTTGGCAGATTGAGATCGTTGCCGATTTGCCAAGCCAACGAAGTCAGGGGAATGGGGAAATTGACAATCGAAAATCGCAATACTCAATCGTTACTTTACAAACGTTACCTCACTCATAATGCCGCCATTCGGATTCGTAATAACGAACCAATGCCTGATTGTCCAAACGATTGATCTCGACATCAACTGGTGACATGTCGGCAGGAATCACAAACATGGATGCAACTGAGTTGTCGTCGAGAAACCGCAAACCAGAGAGAACATGCTTTGGTATTTCAAAGTCGTTCACACTCGCAACCGCAAATCCCCAAATCCCAAACGAGGGCACTGATGTTTGATAAGGGCGCACATGAAACCCGGCCGACTCGATTGTGCGTACGATGCACCAGTAGGAAGCGCGTGCGAATAACGGCGATGTGCATTGAATAGTTACTGCTGCGGCCGGGGCGAGTCGCGCTTTCAGCAATCTATAGAATCGAGTTGTGTAAAGTTTGCCCAGTGCAAAGGTGTTTGGGTCAGGGAAGTCCACAATCGCAGCGTCAAACACATCCGTTGCTTCTTCTAACCAAATCATCGCATCCCGGTTGATGACCTGAACCCGCGGATCATCGAACGAATACCTATTCAGATTTGCGAGAGGAAGAAAGCGTTTCGAAAGCAAAGTCATGTCGGGATCAAGATCGACTAACGTTACGTGCTCAACTTCTGGGTGACGCAGGACTTCGCGTAAAGCCAAACCGTCTCCCCCGCCGAGGACCAACACTCGTCGCGGTTGCCCCGCAACTGCCATCGCCGGATGGACTAAGGCTTCGTGATATCGGTATTCATCGGTGGAGCTGAACTGCAAGTTGCCGTTGAGAAATAATTGAAATCCTGCCCGCCCTCTGGTTATCACAATGCGCTGATACGACGTCGTTTTGGCATAAATAACGTCGTCGGCAAAAAGCTGTTCTTCTGCAAGAGCAGTCAGTGTGTTTGCCTTGATAATACCGATAACCAACATAACCATCACCGCGATAGCGCGGCCGCGCATGCCGGTAACACTTCCTTTGATTAGCGGACGCATCAGCCAGGTTCCCCAGAGTGCTACAGCGGCATTTAACATTCCGAACAATAAAGACGTCCGCACAAGACCGAGTCGGGGCACGAGAAGAACTGGAAACAACAAAGATGCTACGAGTGCTCCAATGTAATCGAAGGCGAGCACGCGAGAAACGAGCTCTTTGAAGTTCAGATTATCTTTGAGGATCCGCATGAGGAGCGGTATTTCCAAACCAACCAGTACGCCGATTGCGAAGACTACAAAGTAGAGAAGAACGTAGAAATAACTAATGCGGGCGAAAGAAAAAAAGAGAAGCGGGGCTGAAAAGCCGCCAAGCACGGCTACGCCGAGTTCAACCTCAATGAAACGACGGGCGAGTCCGCTGTCGAGAAAACGCGACAACCAGGAACCTACTCCCATAGCAAAAAGATATATTCCAATGATCAGTGAAAACTGTGTGACCGAGTCACCTAAGACGTAACTCGCCAGTGTTCCGGCCAGCAGTTCATACACCAAACCGCAGGTCGCGATGATCAGCACGTTTAGAAAAAGCAACGGAGTGCGATGCATTGAAATTCAACCCTGAATGGCTGCGGCTAAGACTATGGCGATGGCGATAATGATCGATCCAATTAAAACCGCCATGGCCACATTTTGGTCTTCCTCGATCTCCTTGCGAACGGAGAAAGGCGAGACCTTTACAATCGCCCAAAACGCGATGGCAAAGATCACTATACCCATAAGAGCGAACACCAGTGTCTGCAACACAAGTCCACCGAGTTGATTGAGTGGTACAGCTGTGGAGATCAGACTAGTAACCAATGGTTTAAGCAACATCATTTGCCTCCATGGAAGCCATAGTGCCAAAAGTGGAAAGAGCGATATCCGTTGGGACCTCGAGCGTCAGCAGGTAACACGTCACGCGAAGGGGTTCCTAATTCCCAGCCAAAGAAGGACGACGCTCCAAAAAGTAGAATTACTGCGAGGCCAATCGTGAAATAAGCTTTACTTAACATTCGATCAAATTCCTTCCTTGTTTACTCTCCGTCGTCCGAACTAGAACTCGAATCGGTAAACATGCTCTCCGACCATCGCCTGCGTTCAAACTTAAATTGCCAAAGCGCAATCCCCGCAGGGATGATAGAAATCGCAATTAGGGTCGCCAGGAAATTGAAAACCGAGGTGTGTCCCTGATCTACTTTGATGGTAATATTGGCAGGCTCGGTGGATTGTGGTCCCCACTGCGCTTCCAGACGCAACGTGTATTTGCCAGCCGGCAACGCTGAAAGAAGCGTGCTTGCAGACTGACTACCTTCGGTCCACCTTTCACCATCTTCAACACCATAATAGTACTCGATGGGCAGCTCGAATGTCTGGACTAGACCAGTGTCGTCATTAATGAAATCGCCTGCTACGTAAATCCATGAATTGTCTACTCCTGATGTGGCTTGCACCCGAATGTTTCGTCGCGCCACAAGTTCAAATGGATCGCTGAAGGTGACTTGGGTGGCCTCAGCATTCTGCAGCGGCTCAAAATGAAAGCTCTTCGTGATCACGTCGTTTGAACCGCGTGTTATGACTGTAAGCAAGGTGGTGATGAATAAGATCGCTGCCAGCACGGCACAATATGGATAAATGCTCTTATAGAGAAATGGTTGGTTAGGAGCGACATTCGACGGAGCCTGAAGCTGTACGTTAAACTTCTTTTCGATTTCCTTTCTCGGAACGTAAGTACCGAGCGACCAGTTGACTTCGCCAGTTTCGAGCTTCGAACCTTGCTTTCGGTTAACAGTCAGTTCCCGCGACAGCATTTCAGGAGGCTTCACATAATCGGTTGCCTGCACAGTTTCTCCAACTTCAACTTTCCAGTAGAATTCACCCATTACGTATTCGACTCGCGCTGGTGCATCCTGAAAAATTCTGAAACTCTTGCCTTGGAATCGAATGCGACCGTCGTCTGAAATGTCGCCGGGCGCCACGGCCTGAACAAAACTCCAATGCTTGTCACTGTTCACAAGCCAGCGGAAACCCGTATGCGGGTGATAAAGGAGGTACTCGGACCAGAAGTAACGCAACCCTCCGATCTCGACGCTCCTGACTACAAACCCAAGCACCATATAATTGGCGCCACTGAACTCCGCGAAGCTTCCAATCTGAATATCTGGCTTATACTTTCCAGCACCGAGTGATTTCAAAAAGCTCAGCTGTCCCTGATTGACGTCGATCAAACCATTGCAGTTAGGACAGCCAACACGTTCGGTGCGATCCGGCGCATGCAAAGCGAGTGAACCACCGCAGTTGGGACATGATAGTGAGACCGCAGTGACCATGTGCGCCTCACGTTCAGCAGCACGTGCATCGGCGAGGCCCAACTCAGCGAGTGTTACAACCTTTCCGCTATAAACGGTTGGCGGGGTGTCGCTGAAGTCGATGGTGGCGAACATCTTTGCCGATCCGGAAAGGTCGGCATAATAAAAAGTCTGTCCGGGAGTGAGTTCATACGGAATCTCGCCAATTGCACCAAGCCCCCGCGCGAGACCAATTTCAGCGACGATTGGAGGGGTAGGTGCCGGTATTGATTCCACTGGCAAGCCGAGCCGGAGTTGGTCGAGCGGCGGAATCATACCCGGGTCAATTTTATCAGCGAAGGTAAGATAGAACCGACCTTGGGCTTCAGCGAGCCATCCTGTTGACCCATTCGCAAACGTCGCATACCACTCATCCCAGACGCCGCCGGATTCGTGGCCCATCTGAGCGCGGCCGGTGAGCTCGAAACTAACTCCTTGCCAAGCGCCGTGAAGTCCAAGTTGGAGTGGTGATCCAGTTTCAATGAGTTCAGCGACGCGGCCAATATCACGCAATTCGCGGTCAGTGCGAGCTACGGCAGATCGACAATAGTTGCAAATGACTACGATGGATGAGCCACTTTTAAAACTGACGGGAGCACCACACGAGGGACAGTTTGCAGTCAAAGCACTCATAATTCGCTGGCTACTTCGGCCAAAAGTGGGTCACGGTGGATGACGTTACGCTCCACAACGCGAATACTTACTTCACGAGCGGCCAACATATTCTGTAGTCGCTCGCACCAGGGCCACTCAGGCCGTTCGCGACAACAGTAAAGATTGAACGTAGCTGAAGAAAACTCCGGGTAGGTATGGCAAGTGAGATGAGATTCTGTCAGTAGCGCTAATCCGGTGATGCCTCCTGGCGTCGGAAATTGTCGCCACAATTGTTCGCCCACAACCTGGAGAGCGAGCTCTTCGATGATTCTGGAAAAAACGGCGCGTAGTCGATTGACATCGCGTAAGTATTCAGCGCGACATCCGGAGGCGTCGATTATCCACTCCCTGCCGACAATCATGAAGTTAGTTGGATTAACAAGACGAGATCTAATCAGTCTGGAAGAGCTGAATCAGCGCGCTGAGGATAGGACAAGTTTGCTCCGTCTGGCAACAAATCTCGCGGGTATTGTCAGGTTAATTTTCAAGCAGCCGGTGGGGCATACTGCACGCATGCTCATTGTCCCTCATTATCATCCTCATGGCTTTCCCGCTGAGATCATCCGGTCATTGCGTTTGGTCATACTTTGAGTTTACAGACGTTGAAGAAATGTTTCCCATGCGCGATGTTGTCCTCACTTACGAAACTTTCCGAGAGTGGATACTCAGTAAACACGCCCGAAGTTTTCAAAGCAAAACACTCCCAATCGCGTGATGAAAACTACAATGGCACAACCGGGGTCGATCGAAGGGGCAATAGCGCGTTCCGCGGACGAACGTTTTCCTTAGAAGGCTGGATTACATGTTTTCTTTGAGCAACTGATCCGACGAATCAGAGCGACGACGCAGACCTACATTACCAGTGCCCGCGCAGTCCAAAGTTCCACGAATTAATTCCTTTTTCACCGCGGGATGTTGCCCCTCTAAGAAGCGTCTTATATATAAAGGACATAATTGAGATTCCGGTAACCTGCCGGATGCGCCTTGATAATGCTAAAACCGCGCCGCATTTCCACTACACATCGGGACGCCTTCTTGAAGCGTTACGACGGCCTGCATGCGTGGGCAGTTCAAATGACCGGCGGCGATAAGGCACTCGCGGAAGACCTGCTTCATGATCTCTTTATTCTTTTCACGCTGAGCCAGCCTGATTTAAGCCGCATCCAGAATCTGGACAATTATCTCTATGCATCTCTCCGCAACCTGCATATCTCGCAATTGCGCCGCACGACGCGGGGACGTTTTGAACAACTCTCAGTGGTCGAGTACGAATCAGCCAGGCTCAGTCTGCATTCTCTTGCCGATAGACGTGATTTGATTCAGGCTCAAGACGAATTGCGGCGCGTCTGTCATTACGCGTGCACGCGAAAGGAATCTGCTAATGCCGCGAGCGTACTCCTGCTGCGTTTCTTTCACGGCTATTATCCGTCGGAAATTGCGAGAGTCGTACGAAGCACACGCACGGCTGTGGACAAGCGACTGCATGCGGCGCGCGTTGAAGCAAAGACATATCTTGAAAACGCAAATTCTCTCGCGTTTCTTCAACAACCCAACGAGCCTGCGATCCCCAATGTCTTTCCGGTGAGATTCGCAACTGCCGCCGGCGACTTTCTGCTCGAATTACAGCAGACGATCTTCCGTTCCCGGCAAGGTGAATGCTTATCGCGCGAGGAACTAAAGCACCTCTACGAAACAGATCGGCCGTCGCCAATTGCTCGCAAGCTCCTTGCGCATGTCGCAAGCTGTCCGGTCTGCCTCGATTCGGTTAACAACTTGCTCGGTCTGCCCAAGCTGTCCGAGCGTTATCCCACAGACACCATGGACAAAGACAACAAGAAAGGTGGCGGGCCAACAGATGGCGGCAATAAAGGCGACGCGGTTCGCAAGTTATCTGATTGGGAACGAGAGGCTCGCGAGATCTTCGAGCACAAACCGCAGGAGTTGTGCGTTTCAGTCAACGGTTATCTCTTAGGGGCGCAGTTGATCGGCTCAGAATTGAGCGAGTTTACCCTGAATGTGACGGTGGATGAACGCATCAGCTTCTGCGAGGTCTTCAGCGAGCAGGGTCTGCGCTTACTGATGATGAATGTCGAAAACTCGCCGCCGAATGGACCAGGTGAATTGCACCAACGCGTCGAACTAAGCGAAGCGCGTTCGCTCGAATCGTCTCTCCTATTCAGCAATCCGTTTCCGACTCTGCATGTCACCTATCACGATCCAGCTCTGGCTTCTGAAGCTGTCGCGCTCGCGCTTGCCAAAAATTCTGAAAGCGAATGCGAACCCACAACGACGGCGCAAAGTGGTCAGCCAAATCGAAAACCATTCGATTCATCAAGTAAGAAGCCTGATCAAAGAATTCGAGCCCGGATTCAAGGTTTCTTGGCGCACTTCTTCCATCCGCGCTTTTGGTTGCGACCAGAAACAGTGACGGTGCTGTTTGCCATTTTTCTCGTCACAATCGGCTTATTTATTAGTTTGCACCGTATCCCAACTCAGCGTGAGCCGTCAGCGGCCGAGATACTTCAGA
>JBHEMC010000089.1:0-17437 GCA_046262775.1 Pyrinomonadaceae bacterium
TGTCAAACCCGCAGCCAGCGCAAACGGAACAGTCAACCCGTCTGACATTCCAATGACAACGTCGCGGACCGTGTCACCGGCAGTAAAGTGGCGCTCGATGTGTGGAGTTTGCGGCATTTTAGGCTCCGGTTAGCTTGCGTCCCCGAAAATTAGAATTTCTCAAACAACATTAATATGCCAATCACGATGAAGGCGCTGGCAGCGACCCGCTTTACCCATACGATGGAAATGAAATCGCCAATTACTGCACCAACCGCTACGCCGAGCGCCGAAACGGCCGTCAAAGCCAGTGCAGCTCCGACGAACACGGCCCAGGGGCGTCTAGTTCGAGCAGACATCGTCATAGCAGCGAGTTGGGTCTTATCTCCCATTTCAGCTAGAAAAATCATTCCAAACGTGGTGAGCAAAACGCGGAGGTCCATTTCAGGCTCCTTGTAATCTTTCAATTAACGGATCACAGTCCGAGAACAACGCCGAAGAAAAATCGCGCTAGCCCCGTGCCCAAAATGACCCAGAAAGGGTTCAAGCGAAAGCGCAACAAAATCGCTCCTGCGATAAGCGCCAGAGTAATTCCGAGTGGTGAATGTATACCAGCTTTGCCGAAACTCCAGGCGGCAGCTATGAGCAGTCCGACTACTGCAGGAGTAACACCGCGCAGGAATGCCTGAACCTGGCGATTTGCACGAAAACGACGCAGCGACGAACCCGCGGCGATAGTCATGAGAAATGCCGGCAGGAAAACTGCTACGGTGGATACCAATGCACCAAGTGTGCCCGCGACGCGGTAGCCGATGAAGGTCGCGGTAATCAATACCGGACCCGGTGTGATCTGGCCCAGCGCCGTAGCATCAGCGAACTCCTGGTGGGTAAGCCAGTGATTTGTTCGCACCACTTCCGACTCGATTAATGGGACCATTACAAAACCACCGCCAAACGTAACGGAACCCATTCGCACGAAAACAGCCGAAAGCGCAACCAACAATCCGAGCTTCGCCATCAGCGGCATCGCGAATAAGAACCATGCGGATGCATTAAAGCGATGATCGTCGTCGCCGTTATTGTCGGCCGTGGTTTTGTCTCTACGTCGAACACGCTCATCTGCAAGTGCCCGCGTCAAGTAACCACCGAAGAAATTTTTGCGTTCAAGGTCAGCGAGCTTCGTACGGCGTGCTGTAGCGAGCCGTCGAATACGTCGCCATTTTTGCCAGCGTTTTTCCCCAAAAGAGTCGATATAGATCCCAATTAATCCGGCCGCGAGAATAATCTCAATAATAGTGGCGGCAAAAAAAATTACCCCGATTGCGGAAAGAACAGCCACGTACCATTGCCAGGGTTTCGTCAACGTATTACGGCCGATCCGCCACGCGGCTACTACGATCACGGCTACAACCGCGGCATTAAGTCCATGAAATAAGCGATCGGTGTTCGGAAACGCTCGCAGATGCCGGTACAAAATTGCGAGCAGAATCATCATCACCATTGATGGCAGGATGAAGCCCGCCATTGCGACAGCAGCACCGCGCCAGCCACGCAATCTCAATCCGATGTAGGTAGCGGCGTTTCCGGCGTTTGTTCCGGGTAAGCTCTGCGCGAGTGCAAATGCTTCGGCAAATTCGTGATCCGTGAACCAACGTCGTTTGTTGACGACCAACGCTCTGATTTGCGCAATTACGGCGAGACCACCGCCAAATCCGACGAATCCGATTTTCAGAAAGGACAAAAAAATTCCGACCAGGGTTGGCGTGCGCGATATTCGTTTAAGTCGTTTGGTACCGTAACGTACGCGAGTACCGACTTCTCTCCCTTTTGCGCGGGCGTTGGCGATTACGTGAGTGAATCTTGGTTCGTGCAATTGTGAGATTGTGCTTCGGTTCAGGTCTGTGACACGCAATCTTAAGCGCAACGGCAGAAGTTGCCAAATCGATTTAGAGCCACGGCACATGAACAGGATCAGTTCGGATCACATCGATGAACGCAGCTATTGCCAAAGCACAATCGATTGAAGAAGACATGGCCTAACTATAAGCGCTCTTATTAGACCACGAAGATCTGGATCCGTTACGTTCTGAAGTCAGAACAGGAATACAAAGTTCCCCGGTTTGCCGGGGCCAGCTGAACCTCTTCGTCATCGCACCACCTCGCTCATCATTTTCATCATCGAGTGCTTCGCAAATCTCTTCTGAAGCATCCTTGCCAGGGGAGCGGCCGCTCGTACGGCAATCTCTCGCGGTCGAGAGAACGCAAGAACGTCGTACCACACTGAATCATCGCTGAGTCGTTCAATTGAGAATCTCTCCTCTCCAGTCTCAGCGTGATTAGTCAACGTGCCGTAGGCGAAAGCATACCGGTTCTCTTCGTCAATGACATACACAATTCGACACGCGTTCAACGACCAAAATCCGAACGACTTCGCTTTTACCGCTACCAAAGTTTTTGGTTTGATAGGTGCACCTTTGGGCACGATCGAAATCCAACCGAGATCAAACTGTCGCCATCGACATAGCGCCAGTTTTGCTTTTTGAAAAGCATTGCTGCCGGAACTGAGTTGAATCCGGTGGTGGTCTAAGGTGTAGCCTTTAGGAGGATCCGTCCTGGTTGCGCCAACAGCAGTGTAAGAGAACTGCGATGGGCTCTCGTTGCGGAGGAACTGCTGAACAGTATCTTCATCAGGTTCGCGTAAGAAAAAGGACAATCAAGACTCCCGGCGCTACCGCTTCCTGCCGCCTTCCGGCTTTTGGGTGCTGTTGTGCCTCACAGCGACGGCGCGAGCGCGTGGATGATGACGATCGTAAGCGGAGCGCAAGTGCTGGTCAGTGATGTGCGTGTAAATTTGTGTCGTTGAAATGTCGCTGTGGCCCAAAAGAGCCTGCACTGACCGCGAATCAGCACCGTGCTGCAGTAGGTGAGTGGCAAAGCTATGGCGCAAAGTGTGTGGTGATACGCTGTTGATTCCAATCTGTTCGGCGTATCGTTTGATCATTGCCCACGCTACCTGCCTGGTAAGCTGTTTTCCACGATGCAGGAACAAAAAAGTCGCAGTCTTATTACCGTATGCCGCTCTGTTTCCCTGGTATCGCTCTAACCAGTGGATGGCACTCTTCCCGACCGGTATCCGACGCTGTTTGTTACCCTTACCCTGACAAACAACAAGACCGCAAAGAGTATCGACATCGGTTGTTTTTAATGAGACCAACTCCGAAACCCGAAGACCCGTCGCATACATTAGTTCCAAAATCGCGCGATCGCGTAATCCTGGTTCCGTGGAAATATCAGGTACGGCTAGCAGCTGGTCGATCTCGTCTTCATTGAGAAACTTGGGTAAATATGCAAATCGTTGCGGCGTATCCAGGTCTTCCGTCGGATGATGTTTGATGTGGCCATCGAGCATCAGAAACTTGAAGAACCCGCGAGTGGCGCTGACCGCGCGCGCAATTGAGGTCGGGGCCAACCCATCTCGAGAAAGGCTCGCAATCCATCGGCGCAGATCGGGACGAGTTAATTGCGTAATCTCCTTTTTTTGACAAACTGCCCACTCGTGCAGGCGACCGAGATCCCGTTCGTAACTCTCGAGCGTGTGACGGGCCAGCCCTTTTTCTACCTGAATGTAGATTAGAAAATCCTTGATGAAATCACGAGTCTGCGTCATCGCTGGAGATTATATCCAGAGATTCCACCGATTCGACAGATTAATGACCCAGAGAGGCTGCACTTCAATGTTTCGGTGGAAGAGAGATAAGGTATTATCAGCAGCCAAAAACGGCGGGGAGTATAACTATGGAAACTGTTGGAATGACGCCAGACATGGATGCGCTGAAAACCAGATTGCGCGCGACATGGATCGCAGGCGACTTTGGACAAATCGCCAAATCGACTGCAGCGGGCGCAGCGGATTTTATTAAACGATTGGATTTCAAGCCCGGAACGAGAGTGCTCGACGTCGCCTGTGGCACCGGCAATCTCGCGCTACCAGCAGCGCGAGCCGGCGCCGAAGTAACCGGCGTTGATATTGCACCCAATCTCATACAGCAAGCGAGAGAAAATGCTGACCAGCAAGGTCTGGTCGCCCACTTTGACGAGGGCGACGCCGAAAATTTGCCATATGCAACTGCGAGTTTCGATGCTGTCGTCACCATGTTTGGGGCCATGTTTGCTCCTCGTCCGGATGTAGTAGCTGCCGAACTCAAACGCGTTTGTCGCCACGGCGGCGTGATTGCCATGGCCAACTGGACGCCTGCGGGCTTTGTCGGGCAAATGTTCAAGTTTGTATCAACTTATGTTCCTCCACCGCCAAACATTCCGCCGCCGATTCTATGGGGGGTTGATGCAACAGTGCGAGAGCGGTTTGCCGAGGGCGTCTCATCGCTCCAAACTACAGCTCGTGAGATAACGTTTTTATTTCCGTTTTCTCCGCAACACGTTGTCGAGCATTTCCGAAACTACTTCGGTCCCGCGCATAAGGCTTTTGCGTCTCTGGATGAACAAGGTCAGGCTGCTTTGCGTCACGATTTGGAAGGGCTTTGGATTAAGCACAATCGCGCCACGGATGGGACCACCCGAGTCGAAGGCGAATACCTTGAAGTCATCGCTATTCGGTCTTAGTGGGCTATCGAGTTTGTTTCAATCTCCCAAGGTTTTGCGGTTGGGTCACACGAAAATCCCGCCGAGGCTCTATTACGATCCACATTCACAGCATCAGTGGCGGGTCGGGGCGCAGCGCGCTGAACCACTTCGTGCTGTCATTCATGTGAGTCAGACACGGCGCAGGTAAAGGTGAGTGAATCGAAAGTTACTGAAAACAAATCCAATATTCGAGTAACTTCTCGTGAACTCCACGCCCCAAGCCTAACTGAAATTTTGCGTTGATTCTCGGCACTGTGCGTCTTATATTGCGGGCGCAATTGTCACCACATATGCGACGCTCGCTTTTCGTTTTCTTGCTGCTCGTCTCGATCTCACAATTCGTGAGTTGTTCTGCGTCGGGTCAATCCGTGAAGCTCGCGCCTTGCGAGATACCCGGAATAAAGGACAAAGCGCAGTGCGGAAATCTCCAAGTCTTCGAGAATAGATCCGAGCGCAAGGGACGAAGAATTAGTCTCAAAGTGGTCGTATTGCCCGCAACCGGTAGTGAACGGCTTCCGGACCCCGTGTTCTACATAGCCGGTGGACCTGGTTCTTCAGCAATCGAAGATGCACCTGATGTTGTCGGCGAATTTGCGAGACTTCACGAACGTCGAGACCTGGTGTTTCTGGACCAGCGCGGCACCGGAAGCTCGCATCCTCTCAATTGTGAGCTATACAACTCAACAGATCCACAAAGCTTTCTTGGCTACTTCTTCCCCCTCGAAGCCGTGAAAAGGTGCCGTGAACAATTAGAGCGTGACGCCGACCTCAAACTTTATACAACTCCAATCGCAATGGATGATCTGGATGAAATAAGAGCGGCACTCGGATACGACCACATCAATCTGGTAGGAGGTTCGTATGGCACCCGAGCAGCTCTGGTTTATTTGCGTCAGCACCCGAATCACGTACGGGCAGTGATCCTTCACGGAGTAGCGCCGACAAACCAGTTCATGCCTTACGATTTCCCTCAAAGCACTGAACGAGCACTCCAAGGCGTAGTTGCCGAATGCGTCGCTGATATAAGTTGCAATCAGGCATTTCCAAATTTGTGTGCCGACGTCCAAACGGTGCTCAAACATTTGTTGGCTGCACCGGTTGAAGTCCAGGTGAATCTGCCGGACACGAATTCAAGCAACACATTGAAGCTGTCTCGCGACCTTGCAGCGGAGGCAATTCGGTACATGCTCTACAGCCCCGGCCCTGCATCGCGCGTCCCGTGGATAATTCATATGGCGGCAACGGGAAATTTTGCGCCACTCACTGTGGCCGCCTTTGACTACCGCAAGCAACTCGTCGCATCGGGAAGCAATGGATTGTACTTGTCAATCACATGTGCAGAAGACGTGCCGTGGATTAAGCCTGGCGACGGCGAGCACCTCGCGATAAACACCTTCCTCGGCGACTACCGTCTGCGTCAACAACGGGAGGCTTGTGCACTCTGGCCACGTGCAAAGATTCCAAAAAATTATGCTGAGCAGGTTCGGGGTTCAGCCCCTGTGTTAATCGTAACGGGCGAATGGGATCCGGTGACGCCACCTAAAAATGGCGCTGAGGTCGCAAAGTATCTTCCCAATAGCTTGCATGTTGTCGTTCCTCACGGTGGTCATGGTCTCGGGGGGCTTGACGGTCTGGAGTGTCTTGACCGGTTGCTGACGCAATTCATTGAAGATGGTAGAACAAGCAAGCTGGATACAACTTGTATAAAGTCGATTCACCGAAGAGGCTTTAAAGTTAAATAAATATCTCGATTGGCGCGCTTTGGGAGTTTGCCAACAGGTTCGCGACGATTACCAAACAATCATCACCCCTGCTTCGTTACTTCAGCGGCACGATCACAGCGAGATAATTTGTATGGGTTCATGCTAGCCTTTTCTTGTGGGCAAAGACGAGACAGTTGAAGTGCTGCAGGTTAACGGACGAGAGGTCCGTATTTCCAATCCTGACAAACCATACTTCTCAACCAAGGCAAAACTCTCGAAACTGGATCTTGTTCGATATTACCTGTCAGTCGCAGAAGGCGCGCTCAATGGCATCCGCGACCGTCCAATCGTGCTTAAGCGTTTCGTCGATGGCGCTGAGGCCCCGGCGTTCTACCAGAAACGCGCGCCGAAGAACACACCAGAGTGGCTGCGAACAGTCACCCTGTCATTTCCATCCGGCAGAATAGCCGATGAAATCGTTGTCGGCGACAATGCAGGGCTTGCATGGATCGTAAACCTTGGTTGTATCGAACTGCATCCGCACCCCGTTCGATCTGAAGATCTGGAACATCCCGATGAGCTGCGTGTCGATCTCGATCCGGTTCCCGGCGTGCGTTGGGATGACGTGCGTCGCGTTGCTCTCGAAGTGAAGTTGCTCCTGGATGAACTCGGACTGCGCGGCTGGGCCAAGACGAGCGGCTCAAGAGGCATGCACGTTAACGTTCGCATCCAACCACGCTGGTCATTTCTTGAAGTTCGGCGGGCCGCCTTAGCTCTCTCTCGTGAGGTTGAACGGCGGCTGCCGAAACTCGCGACTTCGAAGTGGTGGAAAGAGGAAAGGCACGGCGTTTTTCTCGATTACAACCAGAACGCAAAAGATCGAACAACTTGCTCGGCTTACTCCGTTAGACCGCTTCCAGACGCGCGCGTCTCGACGCCTTTGCACTGGCATGAAGTAGCTGAATGCGACCCCGCTGATTTCACTGTATTTACCGTTCCGAAGCGCTTTAGCGAGATTGGCGATCCTCACAAAGACATGGACGCGAATGCGGGTTCGCTTGAGCAGCTACTTGACTTGGCGGACCGTGACGAAGCCGCCGGACTTGGGGATGCGCCGTGGCCTCCGCACTTTCGCAAGATGAAAGGTGAAGATATGCGTGTTGCGCCGTCACGCGCAAAGGGTAGCAAACGAAATAAAATGTTATTGCTGGTTATTGCCAACTCACCTGATAAAGCGGCGGCGCTTGCCGGTTTGGAGAAATGGAAACGGAAGCATCGAAACGTTGCCAAGGTGCTGAAGCCTGAAGATGTGTTGGTCGACACGATGAGAGGTCGTTCCTCAACATGGACCAGAATACGAGTGAATCTTCGCAATGTGCCGGAGGAGCTACGTCCGAAACAGGAGATTCCCGATCCGGATGACGACCCTACCCGCGAATGGAGACAGAAGCAATCGACCCAGTAAACCAGCTCCACTTATCATCGCACCTAAAATGCATTAAAAGGTGGCAACGGCGAGCACGTACGCGGAGGACTGCGTCGGTGAATACTTTCTATATACCGCTTCCGATCGACCCACTTTCAAGAGAGATGTTGCTTTGACCTTTTCATTGGGTGTAATCGGTGGAGCTGCTTATATTCCGAATATCTCTTCAAGCTCCTGCGGCGGAACAACCTCGAGCTGCGCGTACGTACACTCCGATGGAGGTTTATCAAAACGCCATCGTCTGAACTGCGCCGTATGCCTGAAGCGTGTGCCCTGCATATGATCGTACGCGACCTCGACGACTAACTCGGGACGCAATGGCTGCCAGGTAAGGTTTTTACCATGACTCCACCGGCTCTGTGCTCCTGGAATTCGTCGCTCACTTCCATTTCCCTCTCCCGCCCAACTTTTCCACGGATGACCTTCAAGATCGTTCATCCGGTAAGGAGCAAGGAACTCTACGAGTTCACGGCGTTTCGTGTCGGTAAAACTTGCACACACTCCGACATGCTGCAGCTCACCTGAATCGTTAAATAATCCGAGTAAGAGGGAACCGACGGCCGTCCCTTCACCGTTCTTGTGCCAACGAAACCCTGCAACAACACAATCACAATCACGCTCATGCTTCACCTTCAGCATAACTCGCTTATTCGACTCATAAACTCCGGATGCTGGCTTAGCAATCACGCCATCGAGTCCAGCGCCCTCAAAACGGCGAAACCAGTCAGCGGCTGTTTTCAGATCCGTTGTCGCGGGTGTCAGGTGAACTGGTGACGTCGCTGATGAAAGCAACGACTCCATAAGTCGCCTACGTTTTTCAAAAACACTCGTGCGCAGATCTAAGGCGCCTTCGGAAAGCAGGTCGAAAAAAACGATCGATGCCGGCATCTGTTCCGAGAGGAGCTTGACTCGCGAAGTCGCCGGGTGAATACGCAGTTGCAGCGCTTCAAAGTCCAACGCGCCCTCGCGAGCAAGAACGATCTCGCCGTCAAGCACGCAGCGAGATGGTAGTTGTGATTTGAGCGGACCGATTAACTCAGGAAAGTAGCGGTTGAGCGGTTTTTCGTCCCGACTCTGGATCAAAATCTCGTCGCGATCGCGAAAGACGAGTGCGCGGAAGCCGTCCCATTTCGGCTCATAAATCCACGCTCCAGTTGTCGGCAAATCGCTAACACGTTTAGCGAGCATCGGTAGTACCGGAGGATTTACGGGAAGCTGCATTGCTAAAGAATAACTAGAATCAGCGCCGCACAATTGCATTCACAGTGTCATAATTCGCCACAGTATTGAAGCGACGGCAAAGATAGGTCAGGGATTGACAAAGACGCGATGGAAAGCTCATTAGGAATGGAGCACCAACCGTCATTCACCTGATGAACGTTCGACTTTAATTTCGTAATAGCGCGGCGAATCGATCGACCGGGATGTTACCGCCAGTCACGATTCCAACCACTTTCTTCCCCGCCAGCTTGTCGCGCAATTTGAGTGCACACGCGAGCGAGGCGGCGCCGGCCCCTTCCCCTATTTGTTTGGCGTAACGAGCCAGTAACCGAATCGCGTCGTTTATCTCGTCGTCAGTGACAAGCAGAAAATCAGCCAGCAGTTCCCAGAGGATCTTGGTTGTCATCTCAAACGGCACTCGCGTTGCTAGACCTTCATGCACGGTGGCCATAGTTGGATAAGGTTCGAGTGTTCGAGTGCGCCATGCGTGCCACATGGCGGGTGCAGATTCAGATTGCACCGCGATGACCTGGACCTTGGGATTTAGATGCTTTGCGACGAGAGAGTTGCCGGACGCGCAACTGCCTCCACCTGCAGGCGCGATAATCACATCTACATCCGGGAGATCTTCAAAAATTTCCAGACCGATCGTTCCTACTCCCGCGATCAATTTTGGTTCGTTTGCGGAATGAACGTAACGAAATCCTTCCGCGCGCGCAACACGTTCACATTCCAGGCGCGACTCGTCAAAGTCGCGACCATGAAGCCGCACCTCCGCCCCAAGTTCACGCATAGCTTGCATCTTGGATTCGTTCACGTTCTCAGCTGGCGCGTAGATAATCACTCGACTGTTGAATAGCTTGCCTCCGAAGGCGATTGATTGACCGTGATTACCGGTTGATGCGGTAACCAGAGTTGGTCTATCTGCTCCAAATTCAGTTCCGACGAGGTTAACACCACCACGTACTTTAAACGCACCAGTCGGTTGAAGATTTTCCAGCTTCACGTAATAGTCGCAATCGAGCATTGTTGATAAATACTCGTTGCGGATAAGCGGAGTTTTCGGAAGGTAGGTCGCGATGAATTCCTGGGCAGCGACGATGTCGTTAAAGGAGGGTTGCAGCATGGAAAAACGCTAACAGGTTGCTGAAGCGGAAACAACTACTATATGCAGTAAGAGTAAAAAACATCGATCCTGCTTCCACCGAAACCAGTAATTACTCGTACCTCAGACACTCGATCGGATCCAGTCTCGACGCTTTACGCGCAGGCCATACGCCAAAGATCAATCCAACTCCAATCGATACCGTGAGTCCGGTGATTACTGCCCATGCCGGAATTGAAGCAGGGAGTTCAGGCAGGAAAAACATGACTAACCGACTGGCCCCAGCCGCCAGTAAGACGCCGAGCACACCACCCAGAAACGTTAGCATCATTGCCTCAAACAGAAACTGTCGCACGATGTCGCGCCTGCGCGCACCAATCGCCTTGCGCACGCCAATCTCTTTTGTTCTCTCCGTGACACTAACGAGCATGATGTTCATCACCCCGATGCCGCCGACGAGTAATCCGAGGCTGGATATGGCGATCGCAATCAGGCCCACCATTGCTGTGATGCTGTCAAACTGTTCGATAAACTTATCGGCAGTCTTGATATCAAAATTGTTCTGCTCACCAAACTTCACTTTGCGACGCCGCCGTAAGATGTCTTCGGATTGCGTCAGCGCTTCGCTAACCTGGCCCGACTTGCCACGGATGACAAAAAGAATATAACCCTTCGCTGGCGCAATCTTCTGCGCGGTGCGAAATGGAACGAACACAGCATTGTCCTCTTCGTTTTCGCCGAAGAAGCCTGCTTTCCTTTTTTCCAGTACACCAACGACCTCAAAGTTGTATCCGCCCATTCGCACTTGCGAACCCGCGATCTGATTCTGGCCCGGAAACAACGCATCCGCGGCATTCACCCCAATGACGATAACATTCGCTCGCTGCTGTTCGTCTGACTCGGTAATGAATCGACCTTCTTTGAGGCTGATGTTCGTGATTGCAGCATAATTAGGCGTGACGCCTTGAGTGTTACCCCAACGATAATTGTGACCCTGATATGTAATATTGTCGTCAAAAGGGCCGCCACCGTACCCAATGTTGGGAGCAACCAGCGCCAGATCATCCACAGCGGGTGCTTGCGCCTTGATTGTTTCGGCATCAGTTACAGTTAGAGGCTTTCGCAAACGCTCCGATCGGTCTTCGCCCGTGCGGGGTCCTGTCGAGAGGTGGAATGCATAAATATTGTTCGTTCCATACTCCTCGATGATCGCGATGATGTTTTGACGCAGCCCGGTGAGTATTGAGGCAATTGAAATAGCAGTCATCACTCCAATGACAATACCCAACACTGTCAAAAAACTACGGAACTTGTGACTGCGGACGCTATCCAGCGCCATCGCCAAAGTCTCGCGAAGTGCACTTGATCGCAAACGTACTTTCATGGTTGCAGCAGCATCATGTCGTCTGTGTCAAAGCCAGAATCGGATCGAGGCGAGCGGCTTTAAATGCGGGGTAAATTCCTGCAATCATTCCAATCACGGTTGAAACAATCAGAGCAAGCAGGATGTAGCCGATTGTTATCGTCATCGTGATCGACGCGAGCGTCGTAATGAGCGCCGTCACTCCCCACGACAGTAGCAGACCAACGATTCCACCAAGGCCACACAGAATCGCGGATTCGATCAAGAACTGAAGCAGAATTTGTCGTTTGGTTGCACCCACGGCCTTTCGCAAACCAACTTCAAAGGTGCGCTCAGTTACGCTCACGAGCATAATATTCATCACCACAATCCCACCAACCACGAGAGTAATAAGCGTGATTGGAACAACAACCTTCGCGATGCTGCCGGTGAATTGATCGATCTGCTTATTGAGTTCTTCCACATTGACGAGACCAAAATCGTCCTCGTCATTTCCGTTGAGCCGGTGCTTGTTGCGCATCGCGACACGCGCTTCCTCGATGGTCGCCTGAAAGGTCTCCCTATTTCGGCCCTTGCCGTGGATTTGCAAACCATTGCGACCAAAGATCTGTAGATGGGTAGTGACAGGAATGTATAAGTGCCGATCGAAGGAATCACCGAAAATCGAACCGCGTTTTTCCTCGACTCCCACAACGCGCATCGGTAAGCCACGGACTTTCAGAGTTTTTCCAATCGCGTCGACGTTTGGAAAGAACTTGTCTTTGATATCGCCCCCGAGTACGCAAACAAGAGCAGACCGTTGAACCTCATCAGCGGAAATGAAGCGTCCGTCTTCGATGGCCTTATCTTCAATATCGACCATGTTCGCCGAAGCGCCAAACACAATTGCGCCGGGGAATTCAATGCCATCCTGTTTCAGGTCCGTTTGTCCGCCAACTTCGGCGCCCACCTCGGCACACGACTGGCAATGGTCGCGGACCCACTCGTAATCATCCCAGTTGAGTCTCTTGTTACGTCGATTGCGGCGCTCAAATTCGTCATCGGACATATGTCCGGAGAATGCCATGCGTGCGATCATGAAATGGTTACTGCCAAGAACTTTCTCAACCTTTTCCACGACGTAAGTGTTCAGGCCACTGATCGATGCACCCACGGTCACAACCGAAGCGACGCCAATGATGATTCCGATCAGAGTTAAAAAAGCGCGCAGTTTATGCGCAAAGATCGACCGCACGGCTATCTTCAGAGCGTCGGAATAGAAGGAAAAGAAAGCTCTCATGCTGTTTCAGTTGATCTCCGGCAATGGCCGCATAGCCGTGTACGATGATACATGACAGAAAGTTTGCCCGTGTTTAGTCTCGCATGGCTTATGCGATGCGGAAATCCGCGGCGTACTCCGATGCACGGAATCTCGTAGCTGTTGCTCAGTTGGATGACCCGTCGTAAAGATGCAGTCACCGCGCATGTGGCTGTTCAAGCACATCGCGAGTTCCGGCATAAAGCATCAACGGCAACTGCCCAGCAGTTTCCTGATTACTTGACGCTTATCGGATGGGGTTTATTAACAACTGTTTTGACTTTAATCCCGAGAGTCTCATCTTAGTTCAGGCGATATGTCCGCAGGCTTCATTGCGAATTTTTCAGCCCAACGGATGCGACCGGTCACCTGCATCACAACGAACAATGTCAGCACTGAGCCGATCGTGATTGCCAATCCGGTGAATGCCTTCAGGAAAAAGGCGTAGGAAAACATCACCAGATAAATGAACTGAGCGAGGGCGGCCTCTCGGCTCGCGAAACGCATTCCTACGACAAGTCGGAGGTAACTCACGACGAGGAAAACCGAGACGGCCGCGGAAATTGCAAACGCTGCATGAATCGAAACGTGATCGACGAGATACGCGAGCAACAAGTGGAAAGAAAAAAACGCGGCCGCCAAAAAGAAGTAGTTTATGGGGTGAAGTTCAATGCGGCGCAGCGTAGTAATGATAAGCATGAGGAAGAAGAAGAAGAAGAGTGATACTGGGGCAAAGAAACTGATTTTTCCAGCCAGCGGACCAGGCTGCAACTTTTCAGGCATCACCATCGCAATCTGATACCCTGAAAGCAAATTGCTGTAGGACCACTTTAGATCCCAGCCCTTGTTGGTTGCATACTTCTCCGAAGGCGAGAGTGTGTTGTCAGGAAAATCAATGTCACTGAAGTTAGTCTTCAGATGCAGCGAAAAATTGCGGATCTGCGTGACATCAGAACCACCAAAACTGTAACGCCACTCATTCAAACCCTGTGACTGGTAGCCGACCGCAACGTGCGTAGTCTTACCGGCGCCGACCTTTACCACCCCACTCGCGACATTGTTTGCATTGGTCACTAAGATCGGATTTCCGTCGACCGCAAATACCAGGTTGTCGTAAATGGCGTTGGCAGTTGGAAGTGGGAGATCCAGAAGAACAATTTGATCATGATCGCTCGGATTGCGAAATTCATATGATCCTGAAAACGCAACTTTATAAGTGCTGTACCACAAGAGACCCTTCTGGCGGTGCTGCAGGTCGAGATCAACATTGACCGCGCTATTCTCGAGAGGCAAAGGAGTCGTAACTTCTTGCTGGACCATCGTAGTGATCTTCTTGCCATTCTCAGTCTGTTCTTCAGGTTTCGACACGATAATCTTGAACACAGCTGTCGGTGGCGACTGGGTTTGTGGCGCGCCCCATGTCGATGTCACCCGATTTGAAGTAGCAAGAGTTGCGTTGTAGGTTCGTGAAAAGATAGTGCCGCCGAGAATCGCCCAGGCTGCTGAGGTACAAATAAAGATAAAAACAATAGCAATAATTCGTTTAGTCATGCCAAGTCCTATCTCTCTGGTCAGCGATGAATTTTGTCCGGGCGATTCGAATGGCACAACGTGGGAATCCACGGTGGGCTCCCGTACAACTACAAAGGCCCGACAATTTCATAACCGTCAGGCAACAAGCTACGGACTCTGACATCCGGAAACGATCCGTGTCCGAAAAATATGTTTCTGCTAAGCGCCTTTACCGGCCTTAGACTCAGCGTCAGACAAGCTAATTCGATCAGCAGCGGCGAATCAATGGTCTGCAAGACCCGCCGCGCCCATAAACGAGAGCTAAAGTGTCGTCGGAATGTCCGTCCACAATAACGGTTAAGACTTTGGGGATTACCGCTTTTTAAAAAATCGGGGATGACTTCGGCGGCAAGTCTTGAGAGGCGCAGACATGGATCTAATCCGCCGGCGGTTAGTGGCGAAGCAGCTCCGGCCGCGTCTCCAATCAACAAGCCATTTTTATTTGCGAGACGTGGAAGAATCCCACCCACCGGTATGCGACCTCCACGACGCTCGAGTTGTGTTGCTCCGGTGAGATCGAAAATGTGCGAGACGTTTGCCTGAAATTTGCATAGTGAAGCTATCGGATCAAATCGGGAAGCATATCCGCCTACGCCAACGTGAGCCTCGAGTCCATCGTAAGCGATCCAACAAATGTATCCGGGTGCTAATCGGGGATTAAGGAAGCAAAAAAGCCTGGGTGGACCAGCCGGCAAATTACCTGCCAGCAAGTTTTCCACACCGACGATCCATTTGCGATTGAGGCTCAGGCCCAGATCTTTGGCAACTGCTGACTTGACCCCATCAGCTCCCACGATGAAACGTGTACAGATCTCATGGTCCGTATGTTGAGAGCGCAACTGCACACGAGCGCCATCACTTCCGAAGGATGAACCCATGTAGCGCGTTCCGGCGAGCCAGGAAACGCCACGTCTTTGACATTGCTGTAAACAAGACTCGTATAGCTGCCGCATTCGTGCAAAACGAAACTCGTCATGGCAACTGTCAAAGTCCTGACGTCGGTATGCAGGTGAGAAAAGACTAACGTGCTTTATCGGCGGTCCCAGGTATTCATCAGCGATCTCGAAGTCTTCAAGCGTTCTACGAACAAATATGCCGGTTGTATGAACAACGTCGAGACGCTCCTTTTTGTCGACTAGAACAACTTCAAGTCCGTTTAATGCCAGGCAATATGCGCAGTGCAATCCTGCCAAACCAGCTCCGACAATGAGAACGTCAACGTCTTTCATGAAGGTGAAATCGGATCGAGCTCGATCTGGAAGTTCGTATTCTGGTGAAAACTACTGTTCTCGTAGCCAATGATGAGTCGTGCCATCCAGTCATCTTCGTCTATTAACAGCACCGGATTGACCGACCGCGCCGTTTAGAATCATGTCAAAGTTCTTTGCATTACAAAGCAACTAGGTAAAAAAAGGGGGCCGTTAGCTGGAGCGCATCTGTTTGATCAACTTCTCCATATGACCTAAATAGCTTTCAAGCGCGCGCCGTCCTGCAGCGGACAACTTGTATTCCGTCTTCGGCGATCGGCCCTCAAAATATTTCGAACAGGAAATGTAACCCGCCTCCTCGAGCTTTCGCGCATGTACACTCAAATTGCCATCCGTGGTATCCAGCAGTGCTTTTAGATCGTTGAAACTGAGCGACTCGTTTGCGGCCAGCGCGCTGATAATTCCCAGGCGGAGCCGTTCGTGAATTAACCGATCAAGGTTAGGTGCTGCACTCTTGGTCGAACTCCGCACTTCCCGCGGCGCGACACCCGTATCTTTTTGAGCAGTTGATTTGGCTGTCGACTGTCTAGCCACCGTATCTCCTTGCTATGATCGTTCCAAAAACTATGTGTAAGCCGCCGAAACCTGCCGCCATGAACCAGTCGGCATATGCGGCTGGTGCAAACAGTGCAATCGCGCCGAGCCCCATGAAACAGAATCCCATGATCGGCACGACGCCTACCGAGAACATCCCACCGGTAACCACCCCCGTTCCATAAAGCAGCAGCCACACGCCAGGAATCGCGCTAGTCAACTGTGCGCGAATTAGGACGATCGTGATCAGAGCGCCCGCCAGAATCGGAGGCGATAAACTAAAGACCGCCTTGCGCCCCGGTCCTGACATTAAAGGCATACGCACGGCACGTGCTTTACGGTCCATGGACCAGCCGGCGATGAGCAATGACACAATACCTTCGGCAAGCCAAACTGAAAGCCAAGCCTTATAAGTAGTTTGAAAAGTGGCGACACCGCTTGCGACGAGTGCTGTCGCTCCGATTGCGACTTCGCCCCAGCCCGAGATGCCGGTAAACGCCGTAGCGCGTTCCATGGTTTCGCGGATGTACCGCAGGTTGTCCATAGCCCGTTCATGGAGCGCTGGGGGCTCTTCAGTTGGGGTCGAAACTACGCGGAACGTATTCATTCGAGAGCATGCTACCTCTCTCGCCCCGACGCTGTCAAGTACTTTGCATTGTAAAGCGATGCGCAATACAGGTGAAGGAACGTACTTCGTGACAGTGGCATTTTTGCAGATCTGTTTCCCTCAAGAGTCGTCATTCCAGCGCCAACGCGCCATATCCGGCCAGCCCCAGGGGGGCGCCATATCAGGGGCAAGCGCGAAGCGAAGCGGAGCGCGGCGCCCCTGGGAAATAGAGACAAGACTTTCGAGCCTGTAAGGGCGTAATAGCTTCGATATTTCGGCCCTTCAGGTCTTGCCTGCCACGCCACTTAAACCAGGGGCGACGCGTTTCGTTTCGCTTTACGCTTGCTCCTGGCGCGCTTGACCTTTCCTGACCTATGATTTTGTGTGAATTGAGTTGTGTAAAGTGAGGGTGGATGGGCGTGAAGGTTGAGCGGGGTTGCGCTGCGCTTGACCCCTTCCAGACTGTCGAATTCATAGGAGGAGTGGTTCAGGTGAAGGAACGTGGTAATGGAAATCGGGCGGCCCACCCAAGCTCACTAGCTTTCAACCCACTAGTCAGCCTTTGCATCTTCATTAGCATCCACCTATTCCTGGAGACCACCCGTTTTGCAAAATTTACAGTCAGGAAGGGGTCAAGCGCAGCGCGACCCCGCTTCCACAT
>JBHEMC010000090.1:0-17274 GCA_046262775.1 Pyrinomonadaceae bacterium
AATTCGATGATGTCCAGAGTCTCGAATTCGTGTATGAGGCGATCCGGCAGACTCGCGCCGCGCTGAACAACAACATGCCGTTGATCGGGTTTTGTGGTGCGCCATTCACATTGGCGTCGTACATGTGCGAAGGAGGTGGGTCGCGAAACTATGTGACGACGAAAACCATGATGTACAACGATCGTGGGGCCTGGCACGCAATGATGTCGTTAATTGCCCGCGCTCTGAGCAAGTATTTAAACGCGCAGATTGCAGCGGGCGCACAGGCCGTCCAGTTGTTCGACTCCTGGGTTGGATGTCTGGGCCCTGAAGACTATCGCGAGTTTGTTTTGCCTCACACGCGCGAAGTGATCCAAAACATTACGCCCGGAGTTCCGATTATCCACTTCGGCACAAACACGGGTTCGCTCCTGGAATTATTGCGCGAGGCCGGCGGAAATGTAATTGGTCTTGATTGGCGCACAAGGTTGAACGAGGGTTGGGAGCGAATCGGCTTTGACCACGCCGTAATGGGAAATCTCGACCCGATCGTGTTGTTCGCCAATCGAAGCGAGCTGCGGTCACAGGCGAAGCGAATTCTGGAGGAAGCCGGCGGCCGTCGCGGACACATCTTCAACCTGGGTCACGGAATATTGCCGGAGACTCCTGTTGAGAATGTAATCGCTCTCGTTGAGATGGTACATGAGATGAGTTCTGCCTGACGCAGCGGCTCAGGCGTCTTCCGATACTTATTGACCTCGCGCTAATCACCATGAGTCCACATGACGCGATTCTCGTTGTCTCATTCGGCGGTCCAGAGGGAATGGGCGATGTTGTTCCATTTCTCGAAAATGTCTTGCGTGGTCGTAATGTTCCCCGCGAGCGACTGCTGGAAGTCGCCGAGCACTACAAAATGTTTGGCGGTGTCAGTCCAATCAACCAGCAGAACAGAAATTTGATCGCTGCTCTACGAAATGAACTGAAGACCAACGGACCCGACCTGCCAATCTACTGGGGCAATCGCAATTGGCGCCCATTGCTACCGGATACGGTAGAGAAGATGGCGGGCGACGGAATCAAACATGCTCTTGCATTCGTTACTTCTGCATACAGCTCTTACTCGAGTTGTCGACAGTACCTCCAAAACATTGAAGACGCACGACAGCAAGTCGGCCCGGCAGCTCCGGAGATTGTTAAGCTTCGTGCTTTCTACAACCATCCGCTCTTTATCCAGGCAAGTGTCGAACAGATACGCGCCGCGACAAGGCAGTTGAATGCTACCGACGAATTCGAGTTGATTTTTACAGCGCATAGTATTCCTGAATCAATGGCGCAGAATTGCGAATACACTGCAGAGCTTCTCGAAGCTGGTGAACTAATCGCCCACGACTTGTCCCCAGCAAACTGGCAGCTTGTTTTTCAAAGTAGAAGTGGCTCCCCAACTCAGCCATGGCTCGGTCCTGATATTTGTGAGCAATTGCAGAAACTTGCGTTGAAGGGTGAAAAGATCGTTGTCGTTGCACCAATTGGTTTTGTATCAGATCACATGGAAGTCATTTACGATCTCGATGTGCAAGCGCGGCAACTTGCGGACCACCTTGGACTGAGAATGATTAGATCGGCAACGGTGGGAACGCATGCCTTGTTTGTGAAGATGGTTCGCGAACTCATATTGGAGCAGACTGAGGGAGCGTCGCCACAGTTTCTTGGGTCTCGTGGACCAGGTACCAACGCGTGTGGAATTGGCTGCTGCCCTGCCGTGGTCTCTCGCCAAATGACTTAAGCTACAATGCATCTATGCGCCGCGTCGTAATCATCGGAGGCGGAATTTCCGGTCTCGCAGCAGCACACCGCTGTATCGAACTAGCCGAGCAACATCAGCCGACCGAAATCACGATTCTGGAAGCTGGTCCGCATTTAGGCGGAATAATTCAAACATCGGAGCGCGATGGATTTCTTCTGGAACAAGGACCCGACTCGTTTATCTCTGAAAAACCTGAAGCCTTACGACTTGCCGATCGACTCGGTATTCACGACAGACTGATCGAAACAAACCCAGACTTTCGTCGCAGTTTTATCGTGCGTGAAGGTCGACTGCGATTGGTTCCGGAAGGATTTCAGTTACTTGCCCCTTCTCGCTTCTGGCCCTTTGTAACTACAGACATTTTCAGCCTGTTCGGCAAATGCAGGATGGCGGCAGACTTGCTCTTGCCACGTCGCCACACAAACGGCGCGCGCGACGAATCGCTCGCCAGCTTCGTGCGACGACGGCTGGGCGAAGAAGCATTGACGCGAATGGCCCAACCCATGGTCGGCGGGATTTACACCGCGGATCCTGAGCTATTAAGTTTGCGAGCGACATTGCCACGCTTTCTAGAGATGGAGGAAAAGCATCGCAGTATCATTCTGGCCATGTGGCGAAGAGGTCGCGAAGAGAGTCGTAGAAGGGATCGAGAAGCGAGCGGTGCACGCTACAGTTTATTTCTGTCTTTCGATCGTGGCATGCGCGTGCTAGTTGATTCATTGGCCGATAAACTATCAGCGTCAGAAAATGATCGATTGCACATCAAAATTCGGCGGCAAACCAGAGTAGACACAATCGAGCCGGACATTCCCGAGAGGATATGGAGCGTAGTCACGGCTGATGGGGAAATCTTGAAGGCGGACAGCGTTTGTGTTGCCGTTCCCGCTTATATCGCCAGTCGACTTATTGCAAAAATCAGCAACGAGCTCGCGTCGTTATTAGCAGAAATCAAGTATGCGTCAACGGCGACAATTAATCTGGGCTACAACCGAAAGGATGTTATGCACCCGCTTGATGGGTTCGGCTTTGTGGTTCCCGTCATCGAGAACCGTTCGCTGCTTGCTTGCACCTTCAGCAGCGTGAAATTTGCGGGCAGGGCGCCGGAAGGAAAAGTCTTACTGCGGGCGTTTGTCGGAGGTGCGTTGCAGGCCGATATGCTTGGCCTATCAGATGTGGAAATCATTGCCCGGGTCACAGCCGATCTTGAGCAGTTGCTCGGAATCAAAGCCGAGCCGCTCTTGGTCGAGCTGAGGCGCTGGCAAAACTCTATGCCCCAATATCACGTAAATCACCTGGAATTAGTCGCTAAAATCGATCGAGAACTCAAGCAAATGCCGGGGCTAACTTTGGCCGGCAACTCTTACCGCGGCGCAGGAATTTCCGATTGCATTCGGAGTGGTGAAGCAGCGGCACAAGTAATATGATACGCGTGAACTCCTCACATGATCAGTCGTGCTAAAGGAGACGACGACCATGTCACAAATCAAACCGGCCGAAATTCGTAGGATCGACATCGAACAAAAACTTCGGGAGATGAATGATGAGTGGGTAAAAGCCTTGGTGCGTCGTGACGGAGCCACACTGAACCGAGTAATGGCTGACGATTTTTACTTCGCATATCCCATGGAAGGAAATGATAAGGAGGATTTTATCGGCGATGTCATTTCCGGCGCTGTGCGCGTGGAATATCTGAATCGTGAAAATGTCACTGTACACATCTGGGGTGGTACTGCCGTTGTTACGGCCAAGGATTCAGCGAAATGGTTTTATCAGGGCAGGGATTTCAGTGGACACTACAAAGTAATGCAAGTCTATTCGGAACGCGCCGGAAAGTGGGAGATCGTTTCGGTACAGGCATGCCCCATTGGTTAGAGTTTGCTATTACTGCTTAGCCGTAAGCGTCAACCCCATTCAATGTGTCGCTATATTAGAACGGCTCCAGGTCGGTTCACTCCGAGCCGCCCTTGCCTTGGCTGAGCGCTTTGAAAAAAGTGCAGGTTCTTCCTTTAACAAAAGCTTAGTGCGCTAGTTGCTCGATCCAATCTTCATTACTCCGCATCAACGGTCGAAAAGCTTCGCGCGGGACGGTGGTTTCAATATGCATATTGTCGTCCGTATTGATTATTGCTCCCGCCACAGCCGGACCAAGTTTCGCTTCATCCGTCACATACCACGATCGGACGTCGGCCTCCGTCATCAATCCTACGCGCGCGAGCTCTGCACGCACTCTTGCATCTCCTAAACGTTCCGCTAAGCGATCGAGCGTGAGTGGGTGTCTGCTGCCAACCAACAACAGGTCCTTTCCCCTCGACGCTCCACGGACGCGAAACACCAGCACGTGAGGAAATACGTTCAGGTATGTCGCCAGTACCGAACGTAAACTGTCCGTTGACAATTGATATATCTGCACCCACTGCACGAACACACCATTGTCCTCAAGACGGTCGCGTCCTATCTCGAAAAATTCTTTCGTAAACAGGTTTGCAACGCCCGGCACCCACGGGTGGCTTGGTTCGCTAATAATCATGTCGTAAAGATTGGGAGCGACTCTCAAGTAGGTGCGGGCATCGTCGATGATTAAATGGAAGCGAATATCGTTCAGAGGATGATTATTTACGTGTTCGAAGAATCGCGAGCCTGCTATCGTCGCCCCTTCTAATTCCAGGCAGGTCACTTCCTCAATTGGTGATTGCAGCATTGCACCCACTGTAATACCTGTCGCAAAACCTATCACCAACGCTTTACGATTTGCCGATGCGATGAGTAGCGGCAGTTGGCCGAGCATCACCTGGGTCGGCATATCGAACTGACTATCTGAAGCGTTAGTACGTCCATTGATTGCCATCGAGATTACGTCCTGATCCCGCCTCACCGATACAGTTGCAGTGCTGCCTTCGTCATACATGAGCAGCTTATGCTGTTCGGAAACCGGAGCCGCATCTGATTTCTCCTGCACACCCTCCCGAGTTTGGGCCAAAACCCTGACCAAGCTGTCGTAGGCGCCAATCGATAGATCTACGACATTCATTCGTGGTGCCAAAACAAAAAGAATCAGAACAAGTGCAGCGGTTACCCCGGTACCAATGCTGCGTCGCAGTTGTGGATCGCGCACGGTCGGGCGTGGCTCGTATGCGACTCCTGCAACAATCAGGCAAATCATGGCGCAGATGAGCAAAGTATTTCGCGTTGTTGTTTTCGGAATCAGGACGAAGCCGGTGACCACGGCACCCAGAATTGCTCCAAGCGTGTTCAGCGCATAACTGCGGCCCACCAGCACTACAGAATGGTTTCCAGCCCAAACGAGTACAAGTGGCATCACCATTCCCATCAACAACGCCGGTGCGAGAATCATCACTGCAGCACAAAGAATTTGAAGCGCTAGTAATGATCCCCAGGAGCTGAAACCGATTCCTAAACCGAGTTTCACCAATAGGAGTGGAGTCCAGTTGGTGACGTACAGACTGAAAAGTAAACCTGCAGCTGTCGCCAATTCAACCGTCACAACCATTCGGCGCGCCTCGAATGCTTTGCGTGCAATCAACCACGCACCACCTGCGAGGCCAATCAGGAACATTGCCACCACGATGCTGAAGGCATACGTGCTTGAACCAATAATCATTGTTAACGAACGTGTCCAGGCGATCTGACTGCTGATTGTTACAAATCCGGAAGCAATCGCGCACATCAACCAAAACTTGTGTGCAGCCGCGCCGACGTCGACATGGGAATCATCAGGAGCCGTGAAATCCTTTTGCACATGTGAACTTCGCTCACTTACCACTGCGACAATTCCAATCAGAACATTTACAGCTGCCGAGACAATAATTGTGTTTCGAATGCCTAAAGTCGGTAGAAATAGAAATCCAGCGATCGTCGCCCCCGCTATCGCCCCGGCCAGATTACAGGCGTAGAGCGTTGCAACTGCATTGGACTTATTCGTCGTGTCTTGACGAAGAAATGCTACCGACAAGACAGGCAGGGTCGCACCCATTAGCGTGGTTGGAATCAGCAACAAGAGCCCTGATAAGACAAACCGCCAAACGCCAAACCAAAAAAAGCTCGGGTGGATCTGTTGCCATATGCTCACATAGGCATCATCGAGTCCTCGAAACAATAGCGGGAGCGCAAGCGCGTAACCTGCGATGATTATTTCCATCAATCCGTAAAAACGAAAAGGTGCTTTGATTCGCGCGCCGAGTCGACCCGCAATAGCGCTACCCAGTGCTAAGCCTCCCATGAATGCGGATAACACTGTACTGATCGCAAGCGTAGTCGCGCCAAATACGAGCCCCAGCATCCTCACCCAAACGACTTCGTAGATAAGTCCAGTCGCACCCGACACGACGAAGCATGTCGCAATAAGCGTAATCGTGAGTGTTGAATAACTGTTTTGTGTTTCGTCGACTGCGACGTTTTCCGACGCGCCGATGTTGTTGCTGTAGGTATTGGACAAGGCTAAGTCGAGATCAGTTGCCGCTCACAAATAGATTACGTGAGACGTCCGCCAAACCGCGGCGGGAATTGAACCTGGCGCTGTTGCGGTTAGGAGAATCGAATAATCATGTTCGGCGGTGTCGCGATCCAATTGAGACCGCACTTTGTCAGTAACTGGCGTTGCCGTTAAGTCTGCTGGTTGCGGCGCAACGAGGGCTAAGCGTCGTAAACAACGATAGAGATGTTCCGTGCCAGAACCAAACGCACCCACTTCAACGCCGATCACAAGCCTGACTTCCGCTCGCTCATCGATGAAGTGCTTGATGAGCGACGCGGCGTGCTTCACACCCCGCTCAAACCTTTCGCTGCCGTCCTCGTCGCCGTTTGAATGAACTCGGCGATCCAGAATAATTGTAATGCGACGTTCGTCCTCGGAAGTGAACTCTCGTACTGTGAGTCGGCGCGCACGCGCTGTCGCTTTCCAATCAATGTGTCTCAGATCATCATGCGGTTGATAATCGCGAAGCGAGAAAAGATCGTGGCCCGCTCCCCGGCGAACTGAAGTCATGCGACCGCTATACATCGGCAGTGAATGAAGCTCATCACTGATCCCTTCGGGTCTTGGATATACCACGATGTCCACATTGCGCGCGTGCAGCCGCCGGCGTCTGCGAAAGAAACCAAACGGAAATCGTGTGGACAACTCGAACCCGTTGATTAAAACATGGCCCCGTTGAGGAAACGATTGCTCTACCCGCTGTTCCGCAGCAGCCTTATGTGGCACGTAGCTAAAGTAGGCGAGTAAGCGTTTTTGGTACCTGTTACGCTTTCGCAACTTTTGCTCCACCTCGTCATTCACAGGGCCACGAGCTTCAACTACGATCGAAAATGAGGGCAGTAGTCGCTTCGTGTTTCTTAACGTCACCATGACTGGCGCGGGTTCACCAGCAAAGATGTGATCCGGAAATCGAGCTGCAACTGTAAGGTCGCGTAGTTGTAACCTCGCGACGACCCAACCAACGAAAAGCGTCGAGCATAAAAGTGAGAAAACAAGAAACAGCAGATTGTTTCCGGTATTCCAGGCAGCGAATCCCACGACGATAATGATCACCAGGAACACACCACCGCCACTTGTCGGTTCAAACGCCAGATCCAGATTTGCTACTTCAACGCGGGCTGAACGCACCAATGGTGGCACAATGAAAATGGTTAGAAGTACGGCGACTATCAACGATATTAGCGCCGCGGCCGCTGCAATGCCGTTTGCATTCGCATCCCGCGCAAGCAACGTGATCACGGCTGCGCCCAGTCCTGTCAGTACCAATAACATCGCCAAACCAAGGCGCATTAACGATGAAGCAGCAGGTACAACTGACCAAAACCGGTGTGAAGGTAAATTTGTCGTAGCGGGTACATCCCTCATGGGTGTAAATCTTCTTACAGAGGGACACTAACTGTCTTGAGGATTTCGTTGAGCACGGCCTCAGCTTCTTCGCTCCGTCTCAGTGAAGAAGAATACCTGGAGCTGACAACAATGCGATGCGCGAACACTGGTACGACCAGCCGCTTGATATCGTCCGGAATGCAATAACTGCGATCTTCAGCGAGCGCGACAGCCTGCGCCGCACGGAAGAGCGCCAAACTTGCACGTGGGCTGACACCGAGGTCAAGCATTTCTGAGTTTCTCGTTGCGACCACGATACGCATCAGGTATTGGACCAACGCATCGTCGACGGAAACATTTGCAACCTGACGCTGCAACTCCAGAACGTCCTGACCAGTCATAACCGGCCCGAGGTCCTCAAGGGGGTCATTATATTCCCTGTCTCGCAAAATTCTCTCTTCATCACTCGGTTCGGGGTAGCCAATTCGCAATCGCAACATAAAACGGTCCAATTGTGATTCCGGCAGCGGATACGTGCCGTGATGTTCGATTGGGTTCTGTGTTGCCAACACCATGAACGGCACCGGTAGATGATGAGTAACTCCCTCGACCGTAACGTGGCGTTCAGCCATGGCCTCAAGCAAAGCAGATTGCGTTTTTGGAGTAGTGCGGTTGATTTCATCTGCCAACACGACGTTCGCGAAGACGGGGCCCGGCTTCCATTCAAAAACTCCGCTGTGCTGGTTGTACACCGAGAGTCCAATTACATCGGATGGCAAGAGATCAGATGTGAACTGAATGCGCTGAAAACTGCAATCGAGCGCCAGCGCAAGTGCGTGTGCCAGCGTCGTTTTGCCGACTCCGGGTACGTCTTCCACCAACAAATGTCCACCCGCAATCAGTGTGACGATAGCCAGACGCACAGCTTCCGGCTTTCCTCTTATTACCGTCTCGACGGCACTTTGCAGCCGATCAACTAACTCGACCGCGTTGGCCCTCGCCGCCTGACTGGCGGGAATAGTCTCGATATTTCGCATATCCAACAAAGCTCGAACGGCTGCATTCTACATGTTAAGAGTATCAGTCGCACCCCAAAAGTTCGCTCGATGCAGGCGGAAAAGACGCCTCTTCTCGCTGTTACACGTGCTGTAACGTTCTGCTGTTCCTGTAGTAGACTAAACTGTCTTCAGTTCCTGCGGAGAGTTGGATAAGAAGCCGGAACCAGGAGATTTGGTCTTCGTGTAAGGATCTGTGAGGAGACTTTATGACACCCCTTGATAGAAAACGTAGAAATCAGCGTGGCTTTTCGCTGATTGAGTTAATGATCGTAATCGCGATCATCGGTATCTTGATCGCTGTTGGTATCACCGGTTGGAAAGCGGCCCTTCGTTCCGCTAATGAGGCTGCCGCAATTAAGAGTTTGCGTACAATAGCCGAGCAACAAATGCTTTACTACAACTCCCACCAGCGAAGCACATTCGGAACATTTGAGGAAATGCGTAAGGAAAGTTTACTGGACGCTCGCTACAATACGAGTACACCTGTCGTTGAAGGTTATGTCTTTACAATGAAAGTGGTTCCGAAGTCGACCAATCAGCAACCCAGTTATGCGGTCAATGCCGATCCCCAGGTTACGGAGGGACCGGGCCGGACGGGAAATAATCACTTCTACCTCGACGCAGACAGTAATACGATTCACGTTAACGCGACGCAGCCAGCCACTGTATCCGACCCGCCAATCGGCCAATAAGACTAATCGCAAGCGTTCGTTCGACTCTTTGACAATGCATTCAGCAACGTGCAGTTGCCGGGAGAGCGGTGGTTCGGCACCGCGCTCTTAAATGCGCAAGCTTGTCCTCAGTAAATGTCTCGGTATAAAAAGGGGCAAAGGGCAACCGCACTCAAAGCTGTTGCAACCGCCCGCAAGGCATTACGGTATAGGACAATACAAAACCACTTATGAAAGTAGATTCACAACTGCGACTATCCTTGTTGAGTTCGTCACAGCCGCTATAGAATCCGTCTAAGCTATTAAATCTGTCTCATCGTTCAGGAGTGAGATTGCAGTGAGGCAATGTCCGCTGTGCCATCGCGACTACGCTGATGACATGAATTATTGCTTGCTTGACGGTACGGTGTTGCAACCGGCATCCAATAACGACCCCACGTGGGTTCTTCCATCACCAACACCTACACCGCAACCGGAAACGGTGCTCATTCGACAGCCCGGGAAGACTCGGACTGCTCTTTGGATAACCATAACCGCGACTGGCGGGGTCCTGCTTGTACTCATAGTTGCGACTGTAACGATCGTCTTGTGGTCTCACGGACAAGCCGCTGACAACAACAACTCAGCGCCCGTCGCATTCGGACTACCTACACCCAGTCCAACTGTGTCCAAAAACGACTTGATGCCACTCAACAGCCCTGCTGTATCACCCACTACCGCGCCAGTCGAAAGTTCGTCGCCTGCAGCAGCTGAACAGACTATCAGCGCCGGTACATATGAATGTGAGTACAAACCAAACGACCGACCAGAAGATGCCGAAGGACTTAGAACGATAAAGGTTCAGTTTATTTTCAGCGGCGATGGTACTTATTCAGTCGAGGCCTTCATAACAATTGAGGGCACCAGTTGGAACGATCAGCTATTCCGCGAAGAACGCGGGTCCTACTCCCAGTTCAACGACGCTATAACGTTTACTGATCGAGTGGAACGGAAATTCGATCTGGACAGCGGCGTGTGGAAACCATGGACCGCCCCGTCGAGCGGTCCGATCGCCAGAGAGGTTATTCGGAATGTCACACCGACCTCGTTTCAACTCCAAATAGACAACAGATGGATCACCGCCTCCCGCCTGTGACCGATTGATATAACGGCAAGTAGATAACCATTCGCAAAGCTGACGGCCCGATCCTACTTTCTACTTTTTTTAAATATTTTTTTTCGATTAATGTGACGCCTAGATTTTCACGTACGAGAAACCTGCCTTCCAGAGAGCATTTGTTAGCTGTTGTCGATTATGGGCGCGTGCATGTCGCTGACGTAGCGATAGGGAACGATTGCGGGACTGCTGCAATTCTCTGGTATCTGCTGAGTAGAACAGTAGGACGCTATTTCCGCGAACAGTAAGATTTCCGAGTTGAAAGAAGAAGTGCAGTTGCTTTCAAACGACGATTAATTCTGTGGTCTGTGATTGGAACGGCGTCAAAAGTTCCATACCGGCCTCAGTCACACGCACGATGTCGCAGTGACGTATGCCGCCCGTCTCTTCGAGATAGATGGCCGGCTCGACGTTAAATGTCATTCCTGGCTCCAACACGTCAGGAGATTGCGGATGCAAACGCGGTTGCGCATTATGATCGATCGCCGCAAACCCGACACCGTGTCCTAGCCCGTGCCTGAACTCATTGATGAATCCATGTTTCTTTAAGACGTTACGGGCGACTGCATCGACCTCTGCCGCATTGACTCCCGGACCAACCGCATTGAGTGCGGCATCACGTGCTTCAAGAATCGCGTCGTACATCACTCGCTTTTGTCCTTGCAATTCACCAAGGCTGAACGTTCGTGTTATGTCAGTCCAGTAACCGTCGATATAAGAGTTGCAGTGAATCAATACAAGGTCTCCATCGCGCAATTCCCTGCCTGTCGAAACTTGATAGCTCGCAAATGCATCAGCACTGTTGGGTCCCGACATACAGAAAACAAATCCATCGGCTCGCGTGATGCCGTGTTCACCACCACGATTCAAAGGCTCGCGAAAGGCCGAGGCTACTTCAGTTTCTTTCAGTCCCGGTCGCAGTTGTTCTCTGCCCAGCGAGAACGCCTCTTGCACAATACGACAAGCCGTGCGCATCACTCCGCATTCCTCTTCCGTCACCACCGCACGTAGTTTGGTTAGAAGCAGGTCCGCGGGACGCAGCGACAGCGATGGGAATCTCCTCTGACAAATGTCGCGAATAGCGGACCCGTAAAAGTGCAGGGCAACGTAAGGAGCCGGCTCGCAAACAACGCCGGCCTCATAACCAATAGATGCATGAGAAAGACCTATGTTAGAAATGAGCGATGTCAACGGTTCTTGAATAGTTTCATTTTGCGACTTGATTTCATAAAGGGAACCTGCTGCGAAACTGTCGGCTGTGGCCCAGCCGCGGTTCGTCAATTTCTCTTCATCTCGTGGAACAAGCAGGTAAATTGAACCGTTACTGGTCGCAAGAGCAATCGACGTAGCCACCATTGGCCAGTAACCACTCAGCATCAGTACGTTCGTCGGTAACGCACAAACGACAGCATCAAGGCCGCTCTGCTGTAATGCGCTGGCGATCAGCGTCCTGCGCTCTGACCCGTCGCTGATTGCTTTCTCATTAGCCAAGCCAAACCTCCCGTCACTAAGGCGACGGCACCGATGATCGTCGTCTTTTCAAGTACAGATAACGAAAAGGGAGGCTTGTTGTCTTTCAGGTACTTGCGTTCAGGATACTCCTCTGCGATTGCGTGATTTTTAACTGCCATGTGAATGACTTCCGCGAGATGTAACGCTTGCCGGTTCGTGGTTTGTTCGATCTGTTCGCGGCAACTGAACCCGTCAGTTATGATCAACTCCTGCTGCGACGCCTCGCGAACGGCAGGCAGTAACGCGCGCTCGCCACATTGCATTGCGACATCGTAGTGGTCAGTTTCAAAACCAAATGCGCCCGCCATTCCGCAGCAGCCCGTGTCTGGCATTCGATAGGTAATTCCCATCTTCTTCAGCAGAGTCTCCTCATCATCCATCTTCATTATCGATTTGTGATGACAGTGTCCGTGCACAACAGCATTCGCCTTCAGACTGGGAGAGAAGTCAGGTGCATACTTCTGCAGGAATTCACTCAACAACATTGTCTGTTCAACAAGTTGGTTTGCTCGAGCATCGCCTGGATAGAAATTCCGCAGCTCTTCTCTAAATACGCTGGCGCAACTGGGCTCGAGAACAATTACGCGAACGCCTGCACTAAGAGGTTCTGCAAGAACGTCCAGTATCTTACGCAAAAGCTGTTTTGCCTCGGTCAGCATTCCCCAGTCGTAGAGCGGTCGGCCGCAACAAACGTCCGCGACTGGCACCTCGACGTTAAACCCTGCAGCTTCCAGAACCTCGACTGCGGCTTGCGCGGTCTGCGGATGAAAGTAGTTGTTGAATGTGTCGGGCCAGAGAATCACACGTCGCCCGCTGTTCCGACCATTTTTCTGAGCTGCAAACCATTGTCTAAACGTGCGACTCGCAAACTTGGGTATCGACCGCTTAGGATGTACGTCAGCTACTAACCGAGCAATAGTTCTGGCGCCGGGAGCGTGTGTCATTAAATTGGCCAGGTTGGGCGCAAGAGCGGCGAGACGAGCCCAAAAATGAATGTGACCCATGGTGTATGCCGAGCGCGGTCGAACTCGTCCTTCATAATAGTGCGACAGAAACTCGGCCTTGTAAGTTGCCATGTCTACCTGCACCGGACACTCGCCTTTACAGCCCTTACACGCCAAACAAAGATCGAGGGCATCGCGAACAGCTTCACTTCGCCATGAATCAGTGACCGTCTCGCCGCGAATCATTTCACCGAGCAGCCGCGCTCGGCCTCGCGTTGAGTGTTTCTCTTCTCGGGTGACCATGTAGCTCGGACACATCGTGCCGCCTTCGTGCTGACGGCAAACGCCCGCCCCCACACAACGTTCAGTTGCAACGGCAAAGCTGTTTTGATCGTCTGGATATTGAAAGTGTGTAGCCAATATCGGCGGCTGCCAATTGGCGCCGAGCCGCAGGTTCTCGTCAATCCGATACGGATCGATCAATTTGCCTGGGTTCATCTTCCATTCGGGATCCCAAATCGATTTGAATTCGCGGAATGCCTCGATCATTTGCACATTAAACATGTGCGGCAACAATTCGCCTCGTGCCTGACCGTCGCCGTGTTCACCCGAAAGCGAGCCGCCATAACTCGTGACGAGGTCAGCGGCTTCCTGTAGAAATTGTCGCCACTTCTGAATGCCTTCTTTTGTTTGCAAGTCAAACGTCAAGCGCGTGTGGACACAGCCTTCTCCAAAGTGACCGTACAACGGGCCGACATAGTTATATTTGTCGAGCAATCGCTTCAGCTCGCGTAAATAGCCGCCTAACTTTGCGGGTGGCACAGACGAATCTTCCCACCCTTCATGATTCTCAGGCTCGCCTGGAATTTTCGCAGTGGCGCCAAGACCTTCTTCGCGCAAGTTCCAGATCAATCGTTCGTACGCGGGATCGTCAAACAACTTCATCGATGGCGTATTTCCATTGCGCTGCAGAGCGTCCATCAGCTTCCGTGCATTTGCATCCGATTCGGCCTTGGAGCTTCCGCCAAACTCAACAAGCAGCCAGGCCTTACCATCGGGCATTAAATCCAGGTGCTGCGGGTGCATGCCTTTCTTCTTCATGTCTTGCAGAAACGTATCGTCAAGTGCTTCGAGTGCCATGGGCTTAAACGGGAGCGGTTCTGTCACATGATCGGCTGCTTCAAAAATATCTTTGTAGCCAATGACCAGCAGTGAACGTACGGCTGGCCAATCTATCAGGCGTGTTGTGGCTTCCAGCACCAGAACGCATGTACATTCGGAGCCCACCAGAGCGCGGGCAACATGAAACCCATTCTCCGGCAACAGCCATGGAAGGTTGTACCCTGAAACGCGACGCGGAATGTGAGGAAACGACTTACGAATGTCGTCCAAATATTTGTCTCGGAGTGTTTTCAGACCTGCATAGATCTGGCCACGTCTACCTCCCTCATTGATTATCCGCGTTAGTTCTTCTTCGGTCGTTGCTCCCACACGCATTCGTGTTCCATCATAGGTAAGAACCTCAAGCTCATCGATGTTGTCTGCCGTTTCGCCCGCCATAACTGAGTGAACGCCGCAAGAGTTATTCGCGATCATACCTCCCAGAGTGCAGCGACTGTGCGTCGCTGGATCTGGACCGAACGTCAGGCCAAATTCGTTTGCTGCTTTTCTTAGTTCATCCAAAACTAGTCCCGGCTCAACACGCGCCAATTTGCGTTGCGGGTCCAGAGCAACAATCCGATTCATATATTTTGAAAAATCGAGCAAGACGCCATCGTTTACGGTTTGACCGGGAATGCCCGTACCGCCGCCGCGAGCGAAAACAGGTGCACCATGTTTACGACAAGCCTCGATTACATCGACCACATCGGCTGCGTCCACGGGCAACACAACACCGAGCGGCACCATGCGGTAGTTAGAGGCGTCGGATGCGTACATTCCTCGGTCGGCGATTCCAAATCGAACTTCGCCGCGAATTTTGTTGTGCAAATCAGCTTCCAGTTGCACAGCATCAATCGTCAGGGTTTCATTTGTTCCGGTTTGTAAGCGATTGTGAAGTTGAGTTGGTGGTACTTTGGTCCGGATTGTGACTAATCGACTCGAGCGGCCAATTTCAGTAATTAATGCCATGGAACCTTTCTAAAACAGATTTTCGTTTTCGTTATAACCAATTGGCGACGGGGGTGACATAACGCTCAATGCATCATTCTGCGAAACCTCTTCAATTAAAGCTTCCGATACCCAAAACTCGTCCAGGGCTGCAGTGTTCTTAATCCGACACACGCGCGGTTGCGCTGCGAGAGATGAAAACAATGCGACCTCAATCGCTTCACGGTCGGACGGCAACGCAAGTGGGGTTGGACCTTCAAAGGTGTTCATCGCGCCCGGCTCGGTGGCGGTAAGCAAGTTTACGTATGTAGCGGCAGGATCAAAATCCTGCATGAATCGCTCGGTAGTGAAATCCGCTAAACCAATTCCTAATCCGTTGCCAAGCGAAGCATGTGTGAGCGACAGCGCTACTATGCGACGGTAATCTGGTTCGCGCGGGCCACCCGCCATCCGCCACTTCCCGATTACATTCAAATCCATTCCTGTTCCGGAAATGCTTTTGCCCAATTCGTCGACGATCAGCAGATCGAGCTGTTGAAAAGGAATCTTCGCGACGTGTGGTTTCGCCACCTCTAATAACCGTTCGTCTGATTCTTTGAATGCGGCATAACTTGGTGGAACGATTTCGATTTGTACAGGTTGACGGAATGCATTTTCGACGACTGACACGCCGCACAGGAGGTTTGCGTTTTCCATTGTGACTTTCGGAACAGCCGCGACCGACTGCCAAAGTCCATGCGTATGTGCTTCTTGTGCGCCTGCCTGTTTACCTAATCCAACAGTGACCATCTTCAACAATCCCGACGCAACTCCGGCGGTATTCTCGGGATGAGTCTTGACCCTTCCGAGAACAATCACACCGTCAGCCTTTGCTGAAAGATCGTCAAGGTGGGCGATTGCGCCAGTCTCACTTGTACCGAGTGCGTGCGTATGCATTGTGGCGCGGATGGGAGCCCCAACTGCTTCGTCCGTAACGCCGAAACGTCTGAGAATTTCGGTTTGTCCTTCTCGAGTTGCGCCACCATGACTACCCATTGCCGGAACAATGAATGGTTCTCCGCCGAAGCTTTTGACTGCATCGATGATTCCCGATAGCAATTCGAGAAACCCTCCGATGCCACGACTGCCTGCAGTAATCGCTACATGAGCGCCGGGTTTGAGGTCCTTAAGTAATGCTGATTCCAGGAGCCGGCGATAGGCTTCCGCGTGGACATCTTCGATGTGGGCTGAAGAGAGATGCTGTTTGACCGGTGCTAGTGGTGGAACAGACCGTCGGGGGAAAGGCATTGTCGAATGCCGCTGCACAGTTACCCTTTCCTATCGTCCAGATTTCGTCTGACAGGTATTGTCAGCAGATCGCTTCGCAAATTCTTATTGGATTTGAGCCATTAGTGTGTCGGAGAGACGGCAGGATTACAAAAAACTCAGGTGAGGACAGTTTTCATGTGATACGAGAACAGTAGATCGTGTGGTGAATTGTTTGTGGTTCGCTAAACGGAGTGCCGCTGAGTTTCCGTGAGATAGAATGAATCCGAAGCGTTTTGAAAGTAACTCGCCAAACTATGTGCCGTGCGGGTAATCCTACCAGTGCGAGACGAGCTCGTAGTCAGCAAACAAGCCTGGTAAGTCGGATTTAGACAGCAACTGCACGCCTGGAATTAATTCGCTCTGCTCGATTCCGCGCTCGGCCAAGTCGTCAGCCATCACGTACACAGGAATCTTGCGCTTATCGATTAGATCAACAACATCTCGATCGATCTTTGGAGCTTGAGTTTGTTTCCACTCACCGACTGTCAGACCCGCGACTCCCTGGCCACTGACGGCGTAGTTCACTGCATTACCACGCAGCACTACAGTGTGCTCGGCGCCGGCGCCTTGCATCGCCGCCAACAGCCAGAGAATAGTATCGTCTTGTTCTTCCATCACAGCGCGATACGCCGACTCTACAATGTTCAATGTTTTCTTTGGCATGAGCACCTCACTTTGTCGGAATTACAAGAACGTTGTCAGAGGCCTCGGCGAAGGCGTGAAAGTCAGCGGGTGCGCCTCGTCGCGTGCCGGCTACGAATTCGTTGACGCCGCGCTCGTCCACACACATGCCACAGTTAACCCAATCAACTTTCCCGCCGTTTTGTTCCGCGCAAGCAAGCAACGCAGCAATCTGATCCTTCGTCGTCGGATGATTTTCCTGGGCCACGTCTTTCCCGTGCACCGGATTCGCGT
>JBHEMC010000091.1:0-16922 GCA_046262775.1 Pyrinomonadaceae bacterium
ATGTACAACCGTGCCTCATGTGATCCATCAGGCAAACCATGGGATGCCGAACGGAGACAGGTTTGGTGGAATGAGGGTCAACAGAAGTGGGTTGGCAACGACGTGCCGGATTTTAAGGTGGACTCCAATCCCAAGGATCATATGGGCCCGTTCATCATGAATCCGGAAGGCGTCGGCCGCATCTTTGCTCCGCTGGCAGCATTCGCAGACGGACCATTTCCTGAGCATTACGAGCCGGTAGAAAGTCCCATCGCCAATCCTCTCCATCCAACCCAATCGATCAACCCGGTGGCCAAAAGTTACAAGTCGGATATCGACAAATATGGAACTCTAGACGAAGGCTTCAATATCGTTTGCACCACCTATCGCTTAACGGAACATTATCACTACTGGACCAAGAACAATCCCATGAACGTAGAGCTTGTGCCTGAACCGTTCGTTGAGATCCCCGCTCAGTTGGCAGACGAGATGGGTATCAGCGGCGGAGAGAAGGTGAAGGTGTCGAGCGCACGGGGGACTTACATCGCCAAAGCCATGGTCACGAAGCGCATTAAGCCCATGGTAATCGACGGCAAGAAAACGTATCAGATAGGCATTCCAATTCACTGGGGCTATCGCGGTATCAAAGAGGATGAAGGCAAGACGGCGCTCACTTTTACCAATCAACTCTCGCCTGCTGCAATTGACCCCAACGCCTACACGCCTGAGTTCAAGAGCTTCCTTGTAAAACTTGAAAAGGCTTAGAAGGGAGGGACGAGCATGGACGAAAGAACAATGCAAATTCAAGAAATTTCGGCCCACCCTGGACCTGTACCTGGTCAAGATACGCAGCGCGCTGTCGAAGTTTGTAAGTACATCGACGTAACGACTTGCATCGGGTGTAAAGCGTGTGAAGTAGCCTGCGTTGAGTGGAACGATCATCCGTTCCGCGAAACCACCTTCGATGATACTTACCAGACGATGCCTTCAACCGAGTGGAATTATTGGAACCTGATCAAGTTCGTGGAGCACGAGCGCGAAGGAAACTTGATGTGGCTGATGCGCAAGGACCAGTGCATGCATTGCGAAGACCCTGGCTGCCTACGGGCCTGTCCCGCTGACGGAGCGATTATTAAATATGAGAACGGCATCGTCGACTTTCAGCAGGACAACTGCATCGGCTGCGGATACTGCATCTCTGGTTGCCCGTTCGATATACCTAAGTTTAATCCGAAGACGAAGAAAGTTTTTAAGTGCACGCTCTGTTCCGATCGCGTGGGGCAGGGACTCGAACCAGCCTGTATCAAGGCGTGCCCGACAGGCTGCCTGCACTTCGGAACGAAAGAAGATATGGTTCAAATCGCTCGTACACGAGCGACGCAACTGCAAAGAGAATCAGGGTTCGCAAACGCGGGCGTCTATGATCCGCAATCTATTGGCGGCACGCACGTGATCTACGTTCTGCACGACATTACCAACCCGGAATTGTATGGCGGTCTGCCTTCAAATCCGATTATTCCACCCAGTTACACCGTTTGGAAATGGCTTGCAAAGCCGACCGGTTTGGTGATGGCTGCTTTGGGTATTGTCGCGGTCTTTTTCCATCGCATCACCGTTGGACCGAAGCTGCCGCAGCCTGAAGATCCTCCGCCCCTTCAACGACAGCCCGATACTGTAGACGCTGCGAGAAAGGAGAGACCATGAGCACGTCAACAAAGCGGTTCGATGAGGTAGCTCGGAGCGAGGCCGATCGCTTGGGCGAGACAATTGTGCGCCGCGGTGAACTCCTTCGCCATCCAGTTTATACGCGGGTATTGCATTGGCTCGTGGCCATTTTCTTTGTGCTTTCTTTACTTTCCGGCTTCGCCCTCTATTCACCCTGGCTTTTCCGCTTCCTGACACCAATATTCGGTGGCGGGCCAATGACACGCTTTCTTCATCCCTGGTTCGGCGTACTTTTTGACGTTTTCTTTTTTTTCCAGTTTCTCAACTGGGTTGCGCCAATGAAGTGGACTCCTGCTGATCGCCGCTGGATCAACCGTATCAAAGGCTACACAACGAACGAGGAAAAGGTAGAGGCTAAGGAGGTGGGCTTCTTCAACGGTGGCCAAAAACTCTATTTTTGGGCAATCGTATTAAGCGGAATTTTCTTTCTTATTACCGGCATCTTCATATGGTTCGATAACGTCTTTCCGCGTTGGCTTGTCGCAGTCAGTTACGTTCTTCACGATATCGCTGCGTTGGTAATGCTGGGCGGGTTCATCATCCATATCTACGAAGGAACGGCGGCCATGCCCGGCACCTTCCGCGCAATGACGAATGGTACGGTCACGCAGGAATGGGCGTGGACGCATCATCCAGCCTGGTATGGCGAAGTGTCAGGTCGTGATCCCCGCGAAGATTTGCAGCGAGCGCGCAAACGCCAGGCTGAGCGCGAACGCGCGATCGAAACATGGGAAAAAGAGCATGCGCACGTAAACAATTCTCAAACTGAAAACAGGCCCGATACCGATATGCCTGGATAACTTTCCTTCATGAGGTGGATTAGGTTCAACTCGAGTGTCTTCATTTTCGAGTATTGAAAGGGAGTAGATCATGATTAAGCTGATGCGTTTTTCTACTGCCGCCTTATTTTTATTCGCGATCCAGTTCGTCTTTACTTCAGGATCGGTCTCCTACGCGCAGTCGACCTCATCAAGTGTTGACCAGGTTTCGGCGAATAGTCCCGAGACACGTGTTGCGCACGGGAGCACAAGTAGCGAAAAAACTGGGCCTGTCATCAGCGATCCATTAGTGCGCGTGCTAGTCAGCAAGGGTATTTTGAACGAAACGGAAGGGCGCACAGTCAGTGCGAGCGGAATTCCATCAGAGCAGAAGGATCTTTTGGCAGCTTTGTTGCGCGATAAGGGTCTGCTTTCAACCTCGGAGTACGAGGCCGTACGAACTGTCCATATAGCGGAAGATAAAACAACGATGCTTCCGACCCCACCAGAAGCCCTTGGAGCAACCGCGGAGTTAACGCGCAAAACTCAAGCGTCCAGGCCCACTGTGATCGCCGCAGTCGCTCCTGTTCGGTTATTGGGTATTGATTCGCCGAAACGCGAAGGTTTGATTCCTGACATCAAGCTTGGTACGGGCGCGCGTGTAAAGCTCTATGGTTTTTTCAAAACCAGCATCATTCACGATTCATCATCACCCCTAGGCAATGATTTTCCGTTGCCTTTGCTCGCTGGTGATACTGGACCAAATAGCTCGCCGGAGTTTCACCTTAAGGCGCGCGCTTTTCGTTTCGGTGCTAACTTTGAGTGGCTGGATGCTGCTCCCAAGACGATAATCACGGGCAAGGTCGAATTCGATTTTGAAGGTAACTTCACTCGAGTGAACAATCGAAACATTTCATCGATTCGTTCCAGCCAGCCCTCGATTCGCGTCGCCTGGGCGCGCATCGACCGCAGGCTTTCAGAAGACGTCACGGGCTTCGCACTTTTCGGACAGGATTGGACGCCGTTTGTTTCTTCGACTTTGCCAAACACAATCGAGAATACCAACTTCGGCGGCATCGGTTACGGCGCGGCTTACGAACGCGCTCCCCAAGCCCGTTTTGGGTTTCATTACAAAGCAGGTGGCTCTCGCGATCTCAGCTTCCAACCTGAGTTCGCTCTCGTTCTCCCCGCGTTCGGCGATCTGCCAACTAATGTCGGCGATCAACTAGGATTTGGAGAACGACAGGGCACTGATTCTCAACGGCCAGCGCTCGAAGGGCGATTTGTCATTCAGTGGCAACTGGACAAAGCTCAAAGCGTTGTACCGGCCCAACTAATCGTCAGCTTTGAGCACGCTCGACGAACTGCAATCGTAACGGCGGCGAGTGTGCCTGCAGGGTTCCGATCTGCTTTTCCAAGCGGAACTGAAATTAGTAGCGACAGCAACGGCTACTCTGCTGAATTCCAATTGCCCACAAGATTTGTGACAGCAGTTGGTAAGTACTACAGCGGCTCAGATCTGCGCTTCTTCCTCGCAGGACAACTCCTGTCCAACTTTAATGACACGGCTGGCCTAACTTCTACCACGACGGCAAGCTCAATTGATGGCGCATCAACGGTAGTCTTTGGTCTCCGTGATGGCATTCCCACAGTTGCCCCGCAGAGGCCGGTGCGCGGACGGGGTGGATTCGTCCAGTTTGGTTTCCCGCTCTCGCGGATCTTCGACGCCGATCCCAAAGGAAGAAACGCCGGATGGACCGCCTATGTCTATTACGGATTTGACGAGGCCAAGGCGCGTGACGCGCGGCGCTTCGGTGCTCGTGGTTCCAAAAGCGATCTCTTCTCGGGCAATTTGCAGTACAAGCTGAATTCGTTTGTGACTTTCGGATACGAGCAAGGGCTCTATCGTACACGCGCCACCGATCGTTTTGGTTCATTTCCTCTGTTTCGCGGCATTCCAAGTTTCACTTCCCACAATGTGCGATCGGAGTTTGCGGCAATCTTCTCGTTTTAAGGTTGCGTGCTGATTGTGCACTGCCGTTAACTCCTGTTGGTTTTGCTAAGCGCCGCGCAGCCGAGCGCGCACGAGGCATGTAGCAGGATTTTATTTTATGAAATACGAATTTATGGTCGAGACCTATGAAACGGAGCGCATCAAGGTAGTCAGCGTCTGGAGCGAGTTTACGGACGATGATCTTGCAGTACGCCCTCGTCAGAGCGATCCTCGAGGTCGCAGCGTGCTTGAGCATATGGTGCATCAATGTGTGAGCGAGGATCTGTGGTTTCGGAACATGCTGGGCATCGATGTAGGTGCACCGCCCTTGCCGCAAGAGGAAACTCGTTTGGAATTCATGAAGCGTTATGCTGAGGACAGCGGCAAACGCCTGGCTGCATTGTGTGAGAAACGCGAATTGTGGTGGGAGGAAGACACACAATTTTTTGATGTGCGCCGCTCACGCGCGTGGGTAATGACGCGCCGCCTGAACCATACTTCACATCATCGAGGACAGCTTATCGCAATGCTACGAATGCTGGGACATGATTTGCACAGCACCTACGGACCCACCGCTGATACTGGCGGCCTCATGCAAAAACATGCGCCCACCATCTATGCGTACTCGAACCTGGATTCGCTTTTCAATGGAGAGGTCGCTGGAGGTGCTAAAGCGGCCTTGCCGGGATCGGCTGGCAAGCCTGTGACCGAGCGGCCTTAATCATCAAAGCTACGAATAACTTGAGGGGCCAGCGAAAGCAGTCGATATTCAACCCATTGCGACGCATAAATGCAGTTCGATTATTTAACTGGTCGGTAGTAAGGGTTCAACCCTGCCGCATGATCTGTCACATCCTGGACTTGAAGAATTTCAGGAATCGCTTTTTTGATAATGGCTTCTATTGTTTGACGCAAGGTGAAATCCGCCGCGCCACATCCCTGGCATCCCCCGCGCAAACGAACGTAGACATTGTTATTTTTTACGTCGATCAGTTCGACGAAGCCTCCATGCTCAGCTACACCGGGATTAATTTTGTGAGTTAAAACATACTGAACCTTTTCTCTAGTTCCTCTGCCCATCAACACCATTTCGTTTTCAATCTGATCCTCGGACAGCGCGAACGATGAAACCAAAAACGCCTCTAAAACTTCTCGAATTTTTGGAATTAATACTCGCCAATGTTGCTCTGCAGTTTTGAAAACAACTAACAAGTGACCTATTAGCTGAACTCGAGTGATACCTTCGATGTCGAAAAGCTTCTGCGCGAGCAGCAACCGTGCGGTCTTGTCTTTACTGTCGAAAGTTGCTGTTCCTATGTGCAGTGTTCGGTCGACGGTGAATCGGCAAATGCCAGGATTTCGCTTATCGACTTCACTGCTTATCGTAAGCCCATCTATCATCAACTCTCCAGCTTTTCTGTTTATTTCTTTTGGTTAGTTTGACGTTCTTCTGCCCAGAAGATCCATTTCGCACCGTTTACATGTTTCTGACGAGGCGAGAGCATTCCACGCTCTTCAAGTGAAGTTCGTGCTCCGCGATACATATTCGCGAACAAACACTGTGTGATGTCCGATAGCTCCCACCCTTGATCGGGAAGGCCGGTTTTACGAAAGGCGCGCTCCATCCGAGAGCGTTTTCTTTCAAAGACGCCGACCACTTGTTGGGCCATTTCCTCACATAATGCCCGGAACTCTGAGCATTCATCAGCCTGAAACACCGGAAAATTCGGCTCATAATATCGTTCCGCTGGATGCGCTTTTCGCCATTCAACAGCCTCGCATAATAGTTCACTGCGCATCATGTCGTTAACATGTTTGTGTATGCTGGGAACGGACAGGCCGAGTACCTCAGCGATTTGACTAATCGTCCTGGGGCCTTGGGCCAAGACATTCAAGATTTCCTCCTTGGTCCCGTTCGGCAGCATTTTGTTCTTGGTAATCTCGGCCCAGGGATCGCTATAGCCGCCTGTTGCCGATGACACACACTCACATGGGAAGCGCAGTCTTCTAAAACGCGCAGGTTTACTCATGACGTACGCATATACCCCCTGCTGAATAATCAAGTAAGTTTAGGATACTTCGTCAAGCACGAAAGTGATTTTCATGATCACTTTGTATTTTGCGATCTTGCGCATATCTATACGGCCAAAGATTGTTACCTCTGCCAGTATCGTTTGATTCGCTCCGCCAGGAGCGGAAAGGGAACATAATCCGCGGATCGACCCGCCTTTCGCAGTTCCTCCACCATGCGCATCGCACCGTCAGCGTTCCGCGTATGAACGAGTATGGTCGACGCCTGCTGAATTTCGGGATTTGCTCCTAACCATAACGCGATCGCGTATCCGGTACGCTCATCGTCGGCCGACGCCGCGTGGTAGTGTTCAGGGTGAAGATCGTGATCCAGAAAAATAGCGTCGTAAGAGTTTGTTGCGAGTAGTTGCTGGGCATCGTTAACGTTATCGGCGATATCGATCGAATCTCCCTTAAATCTTTTCGTAAACCATTGATGGCGACGCTGATCGTCGTCCAGAAGAAACACCCGAATCGGATGACGCTCCGCGTTGACACGACTCAGTCCAACCTTAACCAGAATTGAATGTAAGAAACCCATTCGATGTTTTTGTAACCGCTACGCTTTCGTAGCAAAAAAGATGTAATTAACGAGCATGTTAGTTGAGGTGATGTTGACAGGAAATATAACACACGACTCAGTTTCGAGCAGTCAGCTCATTACTCGAACAGATATAACACACTGAAAAAGTGATGCAAGTTACTTTCAAAAAGGTGAATGCTATAATCGCCAGTGACAGATACGGAGTCACTTCATACCACACCAACGATGCTGGATACGTCAAAATTGGAAACTGTTTGTGAACATTGTTTTGGCACCGGCACCAAATTAGACCCTGAGAACGGCGCTGTACCTTGTCCGTGTCAACAGCCACGGCGGTCCCGTAAGTTGATCCAGGCCGCCAGAATACCTCCGCGATACGCAAACTGTTCACTTGATAATTTTAAATCGGAACTCAACAGCCCACAGAACATCGCTTTTCGCTACGCCTGCCGGCTCGTGCTTGATTATCCGGCAGTTGATCGCGGGCTGCTTTTTATGGGCTCTGCTGGCGTTGGCAAGACGCATCTTGCGGTTGCCATCATCCGAGGTTTGCTCGAGAAGGGGTTTACGTGTGTCTTTGTCGAATTCGGCTCACTGTTAAAGGAGATCCAGGATTCGTATAACCCGATATCGAAATCGTCGGAACTCCGCGTACTGGCCCCTGTTTACCAGGCAGATGTTCTGGCGCTGGACGAGCTAGGCGCGACTGTGCCAACAGACTGGGTCCGCGACACGATGTACCAGATCATTAACCGCCGGTATAACGACAAGAAACTTACTATCTTCACGACGAATTATCTGGATGAACCTCGCGTCGACTGCGGTCCGGACGTTGAGGCAAAGGGTCGCACCTTCAGTAAGAAAGGAACTTCCGAGCGCATTCAGGAGTTGACGACGCTTGAGGACAGAATTGGGTCGCGTTTACGCAGTCGACTGTATGAAATGTGTCACGAAGTGAGACTCGAAGGTGAAGACTATCGCAAGAGATCAGATCGACGTAGCTTTGAAGCAACCAGAATCTGAATTCGAACTCACTCAGGCCGCCGGCGTCGTTCAATGAATTCCCGAAAAGTCGCCTTCAATGAAGGATCAAGTGCGAAAGCCTTATCAAAATCCCGATCTGCTTCTGCCTGTTTGTGCTGTACGGTTTCTATGACCGCCCTATTCGCATAAGCCTGGGCCAGGTTTGGATCCAGTTCGATCGCCTTTGAATAGTCCGTCAATGCCCCTGCGAAATCGTTCGCAGTTTGTCGTGCGATGCCGCGCCCGAGATATATAGCCGCATCATCTGGTTTCAGCGCGAGAGCACTTGTGTAATCAGAAATCGCGCCGTTCAGATCGTTCTTTGTTAGACGCACGGTGGCTCGATTAATGTATGCAAGATCAAACTGCGGATTCAGGGCTAAAGCGCTTGAATAATCCTGAATAGCACTGTCGATCGCGCCTTTTGTCTGAAGAGCGATGCCGCGGTTGTAGAAAGCACCGGAAGATTTTGGATCGAGCGCAACAGCTTTCGTGTAATCAGCAATGGCACCGTCCGTCTCGCCCTTGCTCGCGCGAGCGTTACCGCGATTGTTGTAGCCGAGTGCGAAGTTCGGCTTTAATGTAATAACCCGGGTGAAGTCGCTAATAGCTGCATCAACCGCATTCTTATTTAAAAGAGCGACTCCACGGTTGTAGTAATTCTCAAAATTATCCGGTTCAAGTTCTATCGCTTTCGAATAATCAGCAATTGCACCATCAACGTCGTTTTTGCTGATGCGAGCATTTGCTCGATTGTTATACGCAGTCGCGGTTTTTTCCGGACTCGCTTTCAGCGCTATTGCCCTTGTGTAATCTTCAATTGCACCTTCAACATCACCCTGACTCTGCTTACTCATGCCGCGGTTGTTATATTCCTCGGCTGTACGTAGCGTTTGTCCAGTGGCCGCCGGCAACAACAGCAAAGCACAAATGATTGCGACGAGCGGCAGTAATGATTTGGTTATGTGCGGCACATTCGCCTCCGTGACGGAGTTATGTAAAATGCTTCCGCTAATAAAACGCTAAAACGCTAAGTCTGACTTGTGTTCAAGAATGCCCAAGCGCACTGACATCCAAAAAATTCTGATAATCGGTTCCGGCCCAATCGTTATAGGACAGGCGTGTGAGTTTGATTATTCCGGTACGCAGGCCTGCAAGGCGCTCCGGCAGGAAGGTTATCAAATCGTTCTGGTGAACTCGAACCCCGCGACCATCATGACCGACCCGGAGACTGCCGACATTACTTACATTGAGCCACTTAATGTCGCGTCGCTAACCGAAATTATCAAGCGCGAGCGACCATCTGCGTTGTTGCCGACCGTTGGCGGCCAGACTGCTTTAAATCTCTCAATAGCCTTGTCAGATGCAGGAGTTCTCTCGGAATTTGGCGTGGAAATGATTGGAGCTAACCGTAAGGCGATTAAGGTAGCTGAGAATCGGTTGCTGTTTAAGGAGGCCATGCAAGAGGCGGGGCTTCAGATGCCACGTGGCGGTTTTGCAAAATCGTGGGAAGAGGCACGGGAGATAGTTACAGCTACTGGATACCCCGCCATTATTAGACCTTCATTTACGCTGGGCGGCACTGGAGGAGGTACTGCATATAATCCCGAGGAGTTTGCGGAAATCATTAGGGCCGGCCTGGCAGCTTCTCCTATTCATGAAGTACTAATCGAGGAATCGATTCTTGGGTGGAAGGAATTCGAGCTCGAGGTAATGCGCGATGTCGCGGACAATGTAGTAATCATTTGTTCAATCGAGAACTTCGATCCTATGGGAGTCCACACCGGCGACTCGATTACAGTGGCTCCGGCCCAAACACTAACCGATCGCGAATATCAACTACTTCGCGATATGGCAATCAAAATCATTCGTAAGGTGGGCGTCGAAACTGGGGGTTCAAATATTCAGTTTGGAGTAAATCCGGAAAATGGAGACATACGCGTTATCGAAATGAACCCGCGTGTGTCTCGATCTTCAGCACTTGCCTCAAAAGCAACTGGATTTCCCATTGCGAAGATCGCCGCAAAACTAGCAGTCGGTTACACACTCGACGAAATTCCAAACGACATCACACGAAAAACCCCGGCTTCTTTCGAACCAACAATCGATTACGTTGTCGCGAAGATTCCCAAGTGGGACTTCGAAAAATTTCCAGAAGCGGAAGACGTTCTCGGGACCCAGATGAAGTCCGTCGGTGAAGTAATGGCGATCGGCCGCACTTTCAAGGAAGCGCTCTTCAAAGGATTGCGTTCGCTGGAAGCAGTCAAGCCACTTCGGCTCAAAGATGTCTCTGACGACGAGTTACAACGCAAACTTGCACGGCCGAACTCTCAGCGCTTTTCGTATGTCACCTATGCTTTGCAACACAACTGGCCGATTCAGGAAATCTATCGCCTGTCGCGAATCGACCCTTGGTTTTTAGATCAGTTGAAGCAGGTGATGGAGATTCAGCACAGCGTTGAGGGTCTCGCACTCGAAGAGATCTCGCCGGAAGACTTGCTTGCATTCAAAGAGGTCGCACTGTCGGATCGACGTCTCGCTTATCTCACTAATCGCTCAGAAGATGACGTACGACAATATCGTAAAAATTTGGGGATTATTCCAGTCTATAAGCGGGTAGATACGTGTGGTGCTGAGTTTGAATCTTACACTCCGTATCTCTACTCGACTTACGAATCCGAGAATGAAGCAAATCCAAGCAACCGTCGCAAGATAATGATTCTTGGTTCAGGCCCGAATCGTATCGGCCAGGGAATTGAGTTTGATTACTGTTGCTGCCATGCATCTTTTGCTCTGCACGCAGCAGGTTTTGAAACGATCATGGTCAACTGTAATCCGGAAACAGTCTCAACTGACTACGACACTTCCGACCGACTCTATTTCGAACCACTGACTTTTGAAGATGTAATGAACATCATTGATGTCGAAAAACCGGAAGGCGTTATTGTTCAATTTGGAGGCCAAACGCCTTTAAATCTTGCGATGCGTTTGCAAAGCGCGGCCGTCCGTGTAATCGGCACCCCTCCCGATTCGATAGATCTTGCCGAAGATAGGGAACGTTTTGGCGCGCTGCTACAGGATCTCGGTATTCCGCAACCTGAAAACGGGATGGCAGCTTCGGTAGAAGAAGCGCGCGAGGTTGCAGGTCGCATTGGATATCCCGTTCTCGTGCGACCCAGCTACGTTTTAGGCGGGCGAGCGATGGCAATCGTTTACGACGAAGAGGCATTGAATAAATACGTCCGTACCGCTGTGGGGTTTACGCCGGACCGCCCGGTGCTTATCGACAAATTCCTCGAACGTGCATCAGAGTTCGACGTCGACGCGATCGCGGATGAAACAACTTGTGTGATAGCGGGCATTCAAGAACACATTGAAGAGGCTGGAATTCACTCGGGGGACTCTTCGTGCGTGTTACCGCCGTTCAGAATCGATCCAGAGCACATTGAAACCATGCGGCATTACACACGGAAACTCGCGAAGGCGCTGTCTGTTAGTGGATTGATGAACATTCAGTTTGCGATCAAGGATCATCGAGTTTATGTGCTGGAAGTAAATCCACGAGCGTCACGGACTGTGCCGTTTGTGTCGAAGGCGACGGGTGTCCCAATCGCTCGCGTCGCGGCGCTGGTCATGGCGGGACGAAAACTGAGCGAGTTTGGACTTCCTTCTGAGCTGACTGTGCAACGCTTCTTCATCAAGTCTCCAGTGTTTCCGTTTGTAAAGTTTCCCGGCGTAGATCCAGTTCTCAGTCCGGAAATGCATTCGACCGGAGAGGTAATGGGAATCGGTGAAACGTTTGGCGAGGCCTACGGTAAAGCAATGATGGCGGCCGGACTTGAGTTGCCGACGCATGGCAAAGCATTTTTGAGTGTCAACGATTCAGACAAAGGTCTTGCAGTTGTGCTCGCCCGCCGATTGGCAAGGCTCGGTTTTGAGATGGTGGCAACCTTAGGCACCGCGGCCCGATTGCAGGAAGTCGGGTTACAGGTCGAAAACGTCTTCAAAGTAAATGAAGGACGTCCGAACATCGTCGACCACATCAAACGAGGTGAAATCTCTCTGGTCATAAACACGCCACTTGGTCGGGTTTCGCACTACGACGAGCAAGCGATCCGCCGGGCCGCCCTGCAGTACAGCGTGCCATGCGTGACGACAATGACTGGTGCGCAAGCACTCGTTGAAGCAATCGCCGCTGTCCATGCTGACGCAATCCCATCAGTTCATTCTTTGCAGGAGCTTCACGCGTCGCGCGCTTCCGTCGATGCGGTGTCGATTTAACTTCGGGAGAGTTTCGTTGTCTATTAACAGCCCGTATTCAATTCGACGGATATTGGACGAATGTCAAACGATCGCGGTGGTGGGACTTTCTTCTGATCCATCGCGTCCGTCAAACAGCGTTGCTGGTTACATGAGGCGGAACGGTTATGGGGTGATTCCGGTGAATCCAAACGAGAGGGAAGTCTTTGGACTGAACGCCTATCCCAATCTCGCTGCCGTGCCGGAGAAGATAGATCTCGTCGACATTTTCCGCCGTTCTGATGAGGCCGGAAGAGCGGTGGATGAAGCGATTGCGGCGGGAGCAAAGGCAGTGTGGTTACAGGAAGGCGTCATTGATGGCGAAGCTGCGCAACGTGCTGTTGATGCAGGTTTGTTGGTGGTGATGGATCGGTGTTGGTTGAAAGAGCACATCCGCCAGGCGCGACGTTAGCAATGAGTGTTCCGATTCGAGCGGTGGTAATCACGGTGAGCGATGCTTGTTCGCGGGGTGAACGACGCGACGAGTCGGGAGAGGCTCTCGCGAGTTTGCTTCAAGAGGCGAATGCCGACATTATTGAGCGACGCGTCTTCGCTGACGATCTTCAACCACTAGTAGATGCACTGCGAGAGTTTAGCTTACGTGACGACGTGAACTTGATTGTAACCACGGGTGGGACGGGGCTTGGCCCACGCGATAACACCCCTGAAGCGACACTTCAGGTCATTCAAAGAGAATCGCCCGGGATAGCCGAAGCAATACGCAGTGAGTCGTTGAAGCAAACGCCGATGGCGATGATCTCCAGAGGGGTAGCAGGAGTCTCTGAGAATACGTTGATTATCAATCTGCCGGGATCACCGCGAGCGGTACGCGAAACCTTTGCCGTTATCAAGCCAGTACTTGCCCATGCGGTAGATCTCATCGCGGGAAACACGGAACACCGTAAAACCTAATACGTAATTTATCGCTGCAAAGCCCCTCGCCTGAGTTCATCTGACTAATTGCAACTGGTGAGCTGGCATTTGCCTCAACGGGAATCGAAGCCGGCGGCATTAAGGGCCTGAGACTGGTTTCTGATTATTGTGTTGTTCCACCTGGTTCCAATGGTGACGAGCCGCGCGTGCTGGTAATCGCGGATTTATCTCTTCTCGAGCAGATGTTGATGAAGCTGGTCGAAAGCGGGATTAACTTCAACCGCGAGAAGGCACGGGGAGGTTTTGTATGCACGTCGCGACAACTGCGACTCGCAATCGTGAACACCTCGAGCTGTGCATGGTGAAGTGAGCGTCCGACCGGAAAAAGTAAGGAAGGCATTTACTATTCAATTGCCCCCACGGTTAGCGCGTGAAAGTCGTTGTCAACTTCGAGCAGTATTTGTCATAATCAGCAGCGAAGTCAGCCGACTTCCCAACCATCCCGACAGCCCCAATAGTCCTCAAACCGTCAGAACTCGCGGTGTCGTGTTTTGCGGCAGCCCCTGGTCAGTAATCTTTCGTGAAACTCTGCCCTCAGGGAGTGACGACTATGCAACAACAATTGTTAAGCGGTTTTTCTTTGTTCTTTAAGGCAGTGTGTACGGCGGCGGTAAGGATAGCAATCGGTTGCTTGATCTTAGCGTCGTGTGTGATGACGCTGCGGTATCTCGGTGTGCCGATGCCAAGCACTTCCGAACTGCTCCGTCGTTTCGAAGGGATGTTGTGATCTCTTATTCGGCCGAGGACAAGAATCTTTTCTAACGTCAAATCAAAGAATTGCCGGTATGAAGCCGGTGAGGAACCGGACACAACAAGTCCGCATGCGCATCGTGTCAAGGTCTGTCTTGCTGTCGTCCGCAACTTTAGAACGAAAACACAAGCTGCGGTTGAATGCGATAAGTTCGTGGTGCGAATGCTCCGAGCGGTACGAAGAAGTTTGGATAGGATCCACTATTTCGTAACTGCTTCTGAAGATACAGGAGAGCCTGAAAGGTCACTTTCTTAGCAATGCCGTATTCAAACCGGAAGTGGTTGCTCCGAATGTTTACGCCTGTACCTGTCCCGAGATCATCGTCTGTAACTTGCGAGATCATCGAGTTGGCGCCTTTAATCGAAAACACATAGAGAAACGACGTATCGCCACGCTTTGTTATGCGACCGAGTTGAAGTGCCGCCAATATTGCATCGCGCTCTTTCAACCCTGTAGCCACATTACGCGCTAGTTGCACGTTGAAGATCAACGGGTAGGCGTGCCCTCCGGATTCAAAGCCAGCGTAGTTCAGCCGATACGTGAGTCTAGCGATTCGAAAACCTGGCGCCGTATAGATAACTCCGCCAGGCGTTGTGGTGGCTGTACCATTCCCGGTGAGTGGACCTGACAAGGCGAGCCCCAAACCGGGTTGGATTAACAACACCAGGCCTTCCGTTGTTGACGCAAGTTGGATTTGATTGGGATTACGATATAATTGTATGTCCCCGCCCAACTGATCGCTCCAATGATTGTTGAACTGTTGATTGATCAGGACGCCCTGATGAAACAAGTTGGCTGACCGACCAGTTGAGCCCACCATTTCGCCAGCGTGAGCAAGGGGACTATTCGGCGCAATGACAGCCAGGTTTGGATTGGTCAGAATGTATTGACCGGCGCGAAATTCAATGCTGGAGATGTCTGCGGGTTTACTCTCGAGAGTTGCCGTGTATTTCTCGTTGAAGCCGTTGAATCTTATGTCGTCGTCAAACAAGAACCGAGAATTGTCAGCGAAGATCTCCTGAAGACGACCCGCCTGAAGTTGTATCGCTTTCGATGGGTGATAGTCGATCCATGCTTCGTTGATAAAGAGCGGATGGCGAGCAGTGGTTGCGCCGAAGTCCTGATCAGCCGTGAGCGGGTTATTGATAGCACCCGTGGCTAACTGTCCGTGAAAGCTCAGCGTGGGATACAGATCAGTATCAAAGTTTAAGCGCAAACGGTAACGCATCCGGGAATTCTGTACGTGTTGAAGCGGAGGTTCTAGTGGCGCACTGGCGGATCGGAAAGTACCATCGAAGCGTAGGCGAAAATCACCACTTACACGTAGTGGGCCGACTCGAAGCGTTTGGCCTTCGACTCTCCCAAGTCGTTGTTCGACAGATATATCCTGCGGTTGTGGCGATTTGGCAGGCGTGACTACAGGGGCGGAGAGTGTCGCTGGAATATCGCTTGCCGCTTTTGCCGGCTCCATCGAAAGTTTTTCGAGCAGTGTCGAAATCGCGTGTTGCTGGTCTTCGATTGTCCGCCGGAGCTGCTCAAGTTTGGTGTTCGTTCTTTCGAGTTCTGATTCAAGTAGCCGCACCCGTTCAGTGACTGCAGTGTCAGTCTTGTCGGGGGTTGGTGCAGAATTCTTTTTCAACTCCTGCGCAGCGATATCGCCGGCAAGTTGAAGGATTAGAAAAAGCAAGACCGAAACAGTGCTGGTGCGACCGAAGTCAATCCTTGATGTCATTGGTAGAGGTTCTCCGTTTCTGAGCCTGGGCCCAGGTCAAAGCGATCAATTGCTGCGCAGCTTAAATTCTTAATTTTAACTTGGTCTTGCCAGTCGCTACGAGTCACCATTAGGTTGAGCGTGACACTGTATGGAAGTCTGCGCAATAGTTACGATCATTCTCGCATCGAAACTTTGCCGCGGGGCTTGCCCGGAACTCCAGATTGCGGCGCAAAGCGCACACCCGGGGTATAGCCCCATGATTGAAAGCGATGTGACGGCGGGGCAGAGCCCTCGCCTCACATCCGGCGGCAAAGCCGTGATGGAAAACGCAATGTCGATTTCGAATGCAGCTGGCTGATGAAAACGTGCTGTCGAACTCATGCAACAGGCGACGGCACACATCGGGCGGCAAAGCCGTGATGAAACGCAATGTCGAACTCGATGCAGCAGCATCAAGAGGTAGACTTCTTCGTTGACAACGTTCTTCACCGGCGCTTACTATTTTGATTGTTCTCCAGTTTGCAATTAAATCCTCGAACTAATTGATGCTCCTTCAGGAAGCAGCTACCACAGCGCAAACCAACGTTGGCAGTCCCATTACGGCGTACTGGCCAGTAATGGTCTTTTTTCTCGTGGCGATAATTTTTCCAGTTTTGCCGATCATTCTCGGCCGTTTCCTGCGGCCTATTAAATACGGCAAAGCGAAGATGCGACCTTACGAATGCGGTATCGACCCCGTGACAGAGGCCCACGAAAGGTTTACGGTACGCTATTACATCGTTGCCATGCTGTTTTTGATTTTTGACGTCGAGACTATCTTTCTGTTGCCGTGGGCAATCATCTTCATGGGCAATGATTTTGCTTTTACGAAGTTTGCGCTTGTCGAAATGTTCGTCTTCATCGCGATTCTTGTTGTGGGCTACTATTATGCCTGGCGTAAGGGTGCACTCGAGTGGGCATGATGAGGTTTTATGATTGTCTGTTGTCGATTGACAGGGCAGGAGATCTGACAATGAACAGTTATCAATCATCAATTGGCAATCATCAATTTGGTTATGGCTGAACACGAAGAAGGATCGGCCCCTGCGCCTGGAGGATCAGCGCGGGAAGGTTGTCGTGCTGCACTTCTGGAC
>JBHEMC010000092.1:0-9599 GCA_046262775.1 Pyrinomonadaceae bacterium
TGGCATCCGGCTCACGATTGAGAAAGTCGATGTAGTGCTGACGTACGAAAAACCCGGCATTGTCGATCGGATTCGTGCTGCCGTTGACCATCTCGTTGTCGGTGATAGTCAGTGTTGCTACTGACTGTGCACCCAATGTCGCGCCGCCGGCATTCGTGAGCGTCATCGTAAAGCTTTCCGTTCCTTCTGCACGAATGTCATCGATGATGGGAACGGAAATCGTTTTCGTCGTTTCACCGGCTGCGAAATTTATAGTCCCAAGTGTGGTGATGTAGTCACAGCGCGAGGAAGCCAGGCCGTTAGTCGTACTACAACTCTGGGCTGCCGCCCCATCGCTCGTAGCGTAATCTACGCTCGCCGCACCTGTGCTGTCACCGCTGCGATTGACAGTTACAAGTAGATCGCCGCCACCTTCACCAATACTGAAACTTGCCCCAGAAAATTGAATCGTGCCGACCGCAGTTCCGTTAGGAGTGAAAGTAATAGTTTGCGCATTGGTCAAACTGGTCGAATCGAATTCGGATGTATGGGTAGGTTCTACGTAAGCATCCGGCTCTCCTGCTGAGATACCCACAACCGGAAAAATGTTTGTGTTGCCGGACCCATAACGCATGATGATCAGACCGTTTGGACGCAATTCGATTTCGAAGTTCACCGGAAACTCGTTCTGCGGCGTACCGTCACCAAACGTCACCCCTTCCCAGCGAAAAACAGCGTGGTTAGCATCACTCACCATAAACACGTCACCACCAGCGCGATGATCAGTGCGCAGATCGTCCCATAGACCTGCGATCTGGGCGCGCCTTTGCAGGTCCTGAATAAGACTTATTGCGTCAAGCCCAAAGGTTTCACTCCCATTATTCGCCTGTGGAATTGGCGTGAAATACAAGGATCCATTGCTTGAAACTGTGACCGTGGTCCTATCGGAGCCGAAGTAGGGGAACGCGAAAGGCAGTGCGACGTTTTCTTTGAACGCATCATCACCGATTAGGTTGAGTGCGGTTCCACCAGTGGTCAGCGGAACATTCGTGCTCAAGCTGATGGAGTAAGGATTGATGACCGCGTTATTCCCGATATTTACACCCACACTCGCGGAGCTTGGATTTCCGGCATTATCAAAAGTCTGCAGTTCCAATGTGCCAGCGGAGCCCAGAAAGGGTAACTGTAACGTGGTGGTTTGAACTGTTCCCGCTGCTGCTGGCACTGCATTGGTCAATAGCGGCCACTTCGTGCTCGTTGCATTCGACGTAAAGAAGAAGTCGTAATCCGCTGCGGTGCCGGTATTCACGTCGTCGCCCGGAGCAGTCCACTGAATTGTAATGGTGCGACCGGTTGACCCGGTAACCTGGAGGTTTGTGGCTGCTGCAGGAGCGGTATTGTCGTTTTCCGCAAGAGTTTGGAGCGTACGCAGGGCGTTCAGTCGTTTACCGGTCGTAGTTTTACCGTTCAACGAAGCAAGAGCTTCTCCGGAATAAAGGATCGCATTCCGCAACTGCGGCAGCGTAACTGCGGGATTGGCAGCAATGGCGAGCGCGGCCACACCAGCCACCTGTGGAGTTGCCATAGACGTCCCACTGAAAAATGCATACTTTCCACCACCATCAGAGATTGTTCCCGGGTCGCTGAAGAAGTTCGGGACGGTGCTTAGAATTCCTCGGCCGGGAGCTCCGATATGCACTGTTGTGCCACCAAAATTCGAGAAAGAGGCCAACTGTCCAAAGCGATCGGTGGCTGCCACTGAGATGATGTTTCCCAATCCGTAATCAGCAGGAAACGTCTGATAGTTAAAATTGTTGTGAGCTTCGTTTCCAGCGGCGGCGACAACTAGAATACCCGCGCCATTCAACGCCTGGATTGCTGTAGCCGCAGCATCTGAACGGTCAGGACCACCATACGAGTTGTTCGTAACTCTGACGTTGACCGGATTGGTTGCGCGTTGTTTGAGGGCTCTGACATAGGTGTAGCCGCTGATAATGTCAGAAACCAATCCTCCTCCTGGTCCGAGTACTTTTACTGACATGATCTGGACCTGCCAGTTAACACCCGCAACACCCTGGCCGTTGTTGCCGCGCGCGCCAATAATTCCAGCGACGTGAGTAGCATGATCGTCGCCCTCTTCCGCATCGAAGACCGTCTTATCTTCATGAACAAAATCCCAACCGTTCACGTCATCGATCTTGCCGTTGCCATCATTGTCAATTCCGTCGTTGGCAATTTCACCAGGATTAGTCCAGATGTTTTGTTGCAGATCGGGATGATTGATGTCTACGCCGCCATCAAGTACGGCAACAACAACGGAGCTACTGCCTGTAGTTGTATTCCACGCCTGCTCAGCATCGATGTCTTCGCCGACCGTACCAGCTTGCTGACACGAGCACGTATCGTTCGTTCCTACCTGGCCCGTGTTCTTCAGTGCCCATTGCGATGGAGCAAATTGAGTGTCGTTGGGAAGAGCACTGCGATGCCAGACGAAATTCGGCTCCGCAAACTCCACGTCAGATCTTGCATTCAAGAGATCTATCGCATGCAGCGTTTGGTCGGCAGGCACTTTCGCCAGGCGGAGACCATCAACGAGATTTGACCCTTCAAATTTTTTAACGTCCATCGGGATTTCACTTCCATCTTCTGCCGGAAGCATAGTGCTGACCCGATCAGTCTCTCGTGCGAGAGCGGAGTCCTGACGAAAGCGCACCAGAACGTCGCCGGGCGCGTATTCGCCTTTGTACTTGTTCTTTCGAGATGAACGTGAAGTGCTTGCGCCAGAATGCGCCGTACTGAAAACCAGCACCAGGCTAACGGCGGCAATAATCGCTATAGACAGGATCCACACGCGACGGCGCGCGAACTTCATAAGTGTGGACATACAAGAGGGCTCCTTGAATCTGAACTTCTTCAGGGTCGATTGTTTCTCGAGGCCTCGTTTGGGGTTGTTAAGCGAGTGACGTGTCTTTCATGAAGGTGGTTAGCACTTTACAACCGTAGCCGAAGATAGAGAATGAAATATATAACAGTTCAACACGGGCAACCAGCCCAGATCGGATCTAGCTAACGGAGCCTGAGATCTACACAGAAAAACACAGCTCAGAACGAAACAAAAAAAGTAACAGCCTCTATCATTACTACTGATCCGTGTTCTTCCGTGCAGATCTGTGGCTTATGGTGCGAATCGCTGCCGATACTCGAGCGACGAGATGAAGGCCTTCACCATCTCGGCGTTAATGAAGTTTCCAAACTGGTTCAGTTTCCCCAGCCAGAAGTTATAGCCCGAGAAGTCTGAGTCAGGTGCATCGTTCGGATTCCGTCGCAAATACCCAAAGTATTGCATCAGCACGAATGCCTTGTTGAACTCCGCATTATTCAGCGTCTGATCCTCTGCCACGGCTCGCAACACCTGCGCCCGCTTCGTTACATCTGCCGGCGTGCTCCCCAGAATGCCGACCAGCGTCGCCATCTCGCCTGCATCCAGCACCCCTCCCGCATTCGTGTTTAGCTTCGTCACAAACTCCGTCGCTGTCATCGTATTCGGATAAGCAGCCTGAAATTCCGCGCGCTGTACAAATGCCAACGTAAACGCCTGCTTGTTGCTTTCCAACTGCTGCTGCCAGTTCCCACTTCCCACCACAACTCCCTGCCCAATCTGCTGCGTGTCTCGCAGAAACTCCGTAAACGTCACCGGCACCGGCGCTCCCGGCAAGTTCCCAAAGCCACTCTTGTAAATCCGGTACACCAGATATCCGGTCTCCTGAAACTCAATCGACAGAAAAAACGCACCCGACACGTTGATCCGCTTCAGTTCCGTGCAGCCGGCGTCCGCTCCACACTGCGTGATCTCATTTGTCCAGAACTGGAGACCACTGGCATCCGGCTCACGATTGAGAAAGTCGATGTAGTGCTGACGTACGAAAAACCCGGCATTGTCGATCGGATTCGTGGTGCCGTTGACCGTCTCGTTGTCAATGATAGTCAGTGTTGCAATCGAAGGAGCACCAAGGCTCGCCCCGATTGGTCTAGTTAGAATCAGGGAGAACGTTTCAGAAGATTCACTTCGCACGTCGTCTATTAACGGAATCAGGATCGTTTTCGAAGTTTCACCGGCGGCGAAAACCAATGTGCCCAAAGTTATTTCGTAATCGCAGCGCGATGACGCAGCTCCATTTACCATATTGCAGTTCTGAGTTCCCGCCGTATCGCTCGTCGTATAGTCGACGCTTGAGGTTCCCGTTGTATCGCCACTGCGGGTTACTGTAACGATCAGATCTGGAGTACTTTCAGTTGCAGACACCGTAGCTGATTGAAACTGAATGCTCACGTTTGGCGCTGCTGAAGCGGTGAAAAAGAGCTCCCGGGAGCTGTTGAGATTGGTCCCTCCCTGGCTAGTCGGATTGAAAATCAAACCGGTCTTAGAAGGAACGACATCGAAATCGCTACCAGCGGCGATGTTATTGAACGCAAAGGCACCAACATCACTAGGATCATTACCAGTCGTGGTCATGACTTGTGTGTTCCCGTTCAACGTAAGTACCAACGTCACTCCGGCAATTCCAACACCAGTGCCCGAAGGTGGTTCACTTACGTGGCCACTAATTGTGAATGTCTGAGCTTGTGCTGTTCCTGATGTGGGGTCAGAGAGTGGAACCCACAAAAGGCACGCCACGACAGCGGCGCACAACAAGGTGCGACGCACCAAATTAGGCAAAGTCATCAGTTTACAACTCCGGGTCTAAATTCCAATTGCTGCTCTAATATTTGGTCGCTTTCCAACACGGACAACTGGAGAGGTAGCAACCCGCGACGGATTGCAGATGATGTTTACAAGCACTTCGCAAACCTCTCGGGTGCCAGTGCCAATGATTTGCCCTTTTTCATCCTGGAGGGCATAAATCCGTCCAAACTTGTCCAGTCGAATTAGTTTAAGTTTTTGCTGCATGCAGAACCGCCACGGCACGTGGACTGGGAAGGCCGCACTCGTCCGGCACCACGATCGAGAATAAGTTACTCGGTTGACCTCTTGGCAACAATGATTCCTCAATGGACCAAAACTTCCAACGGGCCTGTAAATCCAGAAAATCCGGTTGTTTTGGCATTCTCGTCGAAAAGGAAGTGTGAAAACAAGGTTGTAAAGTGATTGTTTTTTGTGCACCCTCATTTCAAAAGCTGCCCGATTATGTTACGTATGTGGCTGCAACAGCCCAAATTGATTGGCAGCGAAAACTATGCTTCAGGCTCGAGAGCCAGCCAGACAAGACGCACACTCCCAGTCGACTATTCTCGTCGTCGATGATTTCGACGATACTCGGTTGTTACTTCGGACGTGGCTGGAGAAAAAAGGCTTTCGTGTAATTGAGGCAAAAGATGGACACGAGGCCATAACCCAGGCCGAAAGCGAAGTTCCGGATCTAATTATAATGGACGTTGAGATGCCATACCTTGATGGGCTAAACGCAACCCGCCGCATCCGAGCAGTAAAAAATCTTCACTCCGTTCCAATCGTCGCCGTTTCGGCATATGGCGCCGACCAATTCCGCGAGCAAGCTCTGGCTGCTGGGTGCAACGACTACGTTTCGACGCCCTTTGAACCGGAAGCATTAGAAGCTTTAATCCGCTCGCTTGTCAGATACAAAATGTAATAACAAGATCTGCACGATCGCCGCCTCAACGTCTTCACGAATCCTGATGCATCCGTGTACTCGCTCGAGTCAGGAAGGGGTTTGTTATTGCTGTCTTCCAAAACAGGGCCACCACGACTTGCATCGCTTCCGAAAACACGCAAAACTGCGCAATTAAATATTGTTCATTGGAGTAGCGAGTGTTACCGCCCTTTCATTTTTGCCGATTCATTTCGAAATTGATTGTTGCGAGTGTGGTCGCCGGAGCCGCGGCCACCCACTGTTATTCTCAAACGCAATGCACGCTGAAACTTTCTGAACTTCCGATTTCAAGGGAGTTGTTTGGTTTCCGACTTGGAATGACAACAGATGAAGTCAAGGCGCATTTCCCGCAGGTAGTATTTGGACGAGCTGATGACTTTGGCGTTGCGAAGACTACTATCAACCCATCGTTCGATACTTCAGTGGACAAGGCTGCTTATCAGGGCGTTCGCAGCATTTCACTTGATTTCCTCGACACCCGTTTGACATCCATCTGGATTGGCTTCGACGAAACCTTTCAGCCTAACTCCCTCCCCGATTTTGTGAAGCAGATCTCGCAGTCGTTTCACCTGCCCGATGCGTGGACTTCGGCGCGCAATCGAGGCCAGCAAATGCGTTGTAGTGATTTCCACGTGTCTATCGGCACAATATCAGCCAATCCAACTCTTCGTCTGCTCGACACCAGCGCCGATGACACGATCGCGCAGCGGCGCCAGGACAAAGAGGAAAAGGATTCAGCCGCTGCGGCCGACACAAGCGAAAACACTGACAGTTCGACAACATCAATTCTCGCTGACAAACACCACCGAACTTATTACTCCGCCGGATGCCTCCCCAGCTCGCCGATACCAGAAGCCGACAAAGTTGTCTTTGCTTCGCCGGAAGAGGCGCGAAGGGCGGGCTTCAAAGCGGCGAAAACGTGTCACTGAGTTCGTGGTGAAGCACCATGCACGAACGGGGCATGGACGGAAACGAAAAGCGGAGGACCAAACGGATGTACAGAGAATTCAAAGAATTTATCGCCCGCGGAAACGTTATCGATTTGGCCGTGGCGGTGGTCATCGGTGCGGCATTTGGAAGAGTCGTGACCTCGCTCGTCGAAAGCGTCTTGATGCCGCCAATCGGTTTGTTGCTGGGTAAAGTCGATTTTTCCAACTTGTTCATCGATCTATCGGGCCTGCGACCGCAGTCGTTAGCCGACGCGCAACTCAGGGGCCTTCCGGTAATCGCTTACGGAACGTTCCTCAACGACGTAATCAGCTTTGTGATAATTGCGCTTGTGATCTTTCTCATCGTGAGGGCGATCAATCGACTCAAACGAGAGCCGCCACCACCACCAAACACCAAAGACTGCCCATTCTGTTTGACTGCTATTCCGCTCGCAGCTACGCGTTGTGCCGCCTGCTGTTCAGACGTTCGGCCGGCATAATTTTGGGTTTCGCCTCACAGATATCCAGTAATGGTGCAATGTAATGAATTTTGTGCTGGCATAAAAAGGGGCCGAATTTGCTGCAACCTGAAGGACGGCTTCTCCCGATACTCAGCAAGTCTTCTGATAGAATCACAATATGCGTGAGTGCCCCCGCTGTGAACTTTGCTTTGAAGATGAGACTCTGACCTGCCCTCACGACGAAGCAAACACGAAAAACACTCTTCCTGGACCGCGCCTGCTCGCGTCGCGCTACCTTCTTGAAAAGCGACTTGGCCGGGGCGCAATGGGCCAGGTATATCTCGCACGAGATCAAAATTTGATCACGCGACAAGTAGCAGTAAAGACCGTCAGGCCGGACATTCTCAATGACGAAGATCTCCAGGAAGGCGAAGCAATTGCTCGCTTTGAACGCGAGGCGCGATCTGCTGCATCCATTCGCCATCCGAACGTCGTCGATGTAACAGACTTCGGCCGCAGTCCTGAGGGCGTGTTCTTTCTGGTAATGGAATATGTTGAGGGTGAAACACTGTACGACTTGTTGCGACGCGAGGGCACTCTCAATCCCCAGCGGGCCGGCAACATTTTGCGACAAGTAGTTGCGGGAGTCCAAGCTGCACACGATGAGGGAATCCTTCACCGGGATCTAAAGCCCGCAAACATTTTTATCATGCAGCATAAGCGTCGCACTACGGCAGCTGACGGCTTCATTAAGGTCGGCGACTTTGGACTGGCCAAAATCGTCAGCGCTGATCGGTCAGAGCTTACCTCGGCAAGCGGACCAGCGTCGCAGGGCATTATTGGGACGCCGGAATACATGGCTCCAGAGCAGATGCAACCCGGAGTGCAGTTGGACGCGCGAGCTGACATCTATGCGCTCGGCAGCATTGCCTATCACATGCTTGGAGGACGTCCACCCTATACTGGAAACATCACGCAGTTGATCGCACAAAAACTGACTCAGCTCCCGCCATCCTTATCAACACTCCGTTCAGATATAGAGCCCGCATTAGAGGCGACGATCATGCGGGCGTTGCAGAAAGAACCCGAAGCTCGTCCCGCCAGTGCTCTTGAATGGTTTGAGCAATTCTCTGCGGCAGTAACGACGAAATCAGAAGAAGCGAGAAGAGGCGACACACGACTTGTGATCATGGCGCCCACCGGGGCGGAAGTTTACGTGGATGACGAAAGGTACGGCAGCGTAGGTCGAACGGGGCGAGTGATTTTGACTTCAGTTGCGCCTGGACAACATGTGCTGAGAGTTGCGCGTACTGGTGCGCCGGACGATGAGCGACTGATCGAAATTCGTAACGACGTAGCGGAACAGATCATTGAAGCGCAATTTAAGAATGAGGTTTCGACGAATCATCTAACGCCTTCGCGAGGTGGCAGCCTTGCGAGCAGGACTGGTGCACATTCAACTACGCTCGTCGTAGTCATGTGTACTAAGTGTCAGTCGCGTTTTGCTGAAGGGGTGAAGTTTTGCGGCCGATGTGGCAATACGACCTTTCAACCGGTTGCTGAAAGTACGAGCGATTCCTCACAAAGCGCAATAAGCGTCAACACAACTCCAACTGGAACGGTCTGCCCACGATGCGGCCACACATATCCGCAATCGATCAGATTTTGCGGACGTTGCGGCATCCCGATTGGAACGGCATCCCTCGACTGGCGACCTGCAAAACCCGTGGAAATTTTCTGCCGGCTCTGCGGTACGAGCTATCCTGCCGGGACTCGGTTCTGTGGCAAGTGCGGCAAACCGATCAATTAGCTCAATCCATCCTTCAAACTTCAAAATGTCGTGTAATGCGTGTATTACTTTTCCCCGACGGGCTGATCGTTGTTTTGGCATCGACTGTCGCTGATCGCGCATTCTTGCGCAATGCTATTCGGAAGGAATTTAATCGTCGAACAACTGCAAAGTTATTGGACATTTAGCCTCCGTGAATTATTCAGTATAATGCCGCCGGCTTCCGCTCCGGTGTAATCACCGCGAGCACCGTTATCAACCCAACCAGGATTCTTCGCGGTCCGATCATTATGAAACGTTGCCCGAATTGCAATCGCACATACACCGATGAATCGTTAAATTTCTGCCTTGAAGATGGAACGTCACTAGTCAACGACGCGACACCTGTCGGTGATCTGAACGCGACGGTGAGGTACACACCCACGCGAGATACATCTGAGCCACCAGCTACCGAGATTTATCGTCCCGAGTCACCACCACCGTCATTAACTCAGACGCAGCCGGTTCCGCCGCCGCCACCGCAACAGTGGACTCCGACACCGCAGCCACGGAAGAAATCAAATGCCATCTGGTGGATCCTCGGTGGGCTAGCGGCAGTGGGAGTAATCGGAGTCGGCCTTATTGTCATGATCATTGCGATTGCCAGCATCAGTTCCACTTCAAATTCCAACAACAGTAACGAAACTGCTAACACGCGCACGATTGGTCGCAGTGCAAACGCAAATGTCAACTTGAACAGCAACTCGCCAGACCGCACCGGCAATTCAAACCT
>JBHEMC010000092.1:9609-16644 GCA_046262775.1 Pyrinomonadaceae bacterium
ATGGCGAATACCACATGCGGTCCAAAGATCGCACTTACCTTGTCATGTATGCACCGTCTAACGACTACAATACTCAGAACGCGACTGTGAAAGTGACGGCACGCAGTGTTGATGGAACTGTGCCGTCAGCAGGCTTTGGTTTGATGGTCCATGGTGAACAAAACAAGGCGAAGCAGCTTGAAGACTATGCCCTATTGATCTATCCGAGCAGTCAGCCACAGTACGAAATCATAATGCACAAGGCGGGCAACCAATCGTCGTTGCTTCCCAAAACAGCTTCGACGGCTATCCGACCAGGTACGAATCCAAATCAACTTGAGGTCAGAATCAAAGGCACCGAGCTTTCCTTTTATGTCAACGGTCAATACTTGACGCGGATCACCGACACAGCGAATTACAAGACTGGTCTTGCTGGTCTGTACACGAGCGACAATGCAGAAATCGCGTTTGATGACCTCGAGATCAGCCGGTAGCGAATGGTATTGGGCGCCGCCTCCAAGAAGGGCGAAACGTGCTCATCCCGCAGGCAACTGATGCAAGTCAACCTGAAAGTTGTAGCCGGCCCGTATAAAGGCCGTATCTTTACGTTCAACCAGCATGATTCTTTCCTCATCGGACGTTCACCTGACGCGCATCTGTGCTTGACCGAGGATCGATACTTTTCACGCAATCACTGCCTGCTGGAGATCAATCCACCACATTCGTTTCTGCGCGACCTCGGCTCAACGAACGGGACCTACGTAAACAACCAGCGAGTTACAGAAGTGTTTTTGAAAAATGGCGACCGCATACAAGGTGGAGAAACAATCCTGATGGTGGAGGTTGCCGCCGCACCGGCTTCCGCGCTTGATACGACACAGGACATCGCCAATTCGCGCCCGGTAATCGTAATGGTCGAATGTTTGAACTGCGGGCGCCGTGAACAGGCGCAGGCGTCTGCGCCCGATGAACGATTGACATTTTTATGCGAGGATTGTCGCATTGAACTTAAGCGCTCTCCGCAACCCGTGCCCGGTTACGACACTGTGAAACTGCTCGGGCGCGGCGGCATGGGATGCGTCATGCTCGGCCGCGACCAGAAAACAGGTAGAGCTGTAGCGATTAAGACATTGCTTCCGGAATTTGCGGTAACTGATAAAGCACTGAAGCGATTCTTACGCGAGATAGATGTTGCCTCAGCGTTAAAACATAAAAATATTGTCGAGTTCATCGATCGCGGCACACACAATGGCGTCGTCTACCTCGTGACGGAATTTGTTGACGGTTGTGATGCTTCAAAGCTTGCCGAAAATAGGGGCGGGTCTCTACCGTGCCATGAGGCACTATCGATTATTGAGCAGTCGCTCGATGCGTTATCGTGCGCCCACGCCCAGGGTTACATTCACCGCGATTTTAAAGATCAGAACATTCTTGTCTCGTTTGGTGGTCCAACCGTCGTTGCAAAGTTGACCGACTTCGGCCTGGCAAAGAGTTTCACGCAATCGGGTATGAGTGGTGTGACGATGGCAGGTGAGATGGCGGGAACTCTGGCTTACATGCCTCCCGAGCAACTCCGAAACTTTCGCGACGTGAAACCGCAGTCAGACATCTACGCTGTGGGGATGACCGCCTACAGTTTGTTGACGGGATCGTTAGCTCTGAATCTTACAGGTAAGACAAGTGTTAGCGACACGATTCGAGCGATCTTCGAACAGCCGGCTGTCCCACTCCGGCAGAGGGCTCCCCACGTGCCACCGCAAGTCTGCGAAATAATCGACCGCGCGCTGATCAAGGATCCCACTCAGCGTTGGCAATCTGCTGCCGCGATGCGCACCGCCCTGCTACACGCCGCTTAAAGCAGTCCACATATTTCACAGCACAGCAGAGCCCCGAACCAAATTGAGTTCGAAGCATCGTCCCTCGCCAAAGGCGCGCAATATACCAATCAGGGCAAGCGACGAACGAGCGAAAGACACGCACCTATCGTCTCCCCAAACGTGTGTAATCTGTGGCAGCTGTGGATCTCGATCCAAAAGCGCAGAAATAAGCTGTTTACACGTCCCCTCTATTGGCCGCATAATACGGCCCTCGCCCATGGTCAGTGCGAGAATCGAGACAACGCGGGTAAAGGCCCGCGTTTCTTATGAGGAGAGTCCAAGATTATGAGACCAATTTGGAAGGGTCACATTCGTTTTCTGCTGGTGGCGATACCTGTGCGGGTCTACAACGCTCTTGAAACCAGCGAAAAAATTTCATTTAACCAACTGCACCGGGACGACTACGGGCCGATTGGCTACGACAAGAAGTGTAAGAAGTGCGGCCAGGTTGTCAGCAACGAACAGATCACGAAAGGCTATCAATACGAACCCGACCGCTACGCCATCGTCGAACCTGAAGACATTGCGAAGGTTAAAATCAAAACCACGAAGGCGGTCGACATCGTCGGGTTTGTCGACAGTTCTGAGATACCCGTCACCTTCTACGACGCACCTTACTATGCCGGACCCGACGGTCCTGTCGCCGAAAAGCCTTATGCTCTGCTGCGCGAAGTGATGAAACAGACCGGTAAGGTTGGTATTGGCAAAGTGGTGCTAAGAGATCGGGAAGACCTCGTCGCGATATTTCCCCACGAAGATGGTTTAGTTTTGCAGAAGCTTCACTATCCACACGAGCTGCGGAAAATAGAGGACGTGCCGGAGGTTGAGGCTGATCAGAAGCTAAATAAGAATGAATTGAAACTCGCTACGACACTTGTGCAAGAGATGGCGACCACGCTCGAAGAGATCGATACAATCGACAACTATCATGCGGCACTGAAGAAACTCATCGAGTCGAAAATAAAAGGTAATGAGGTCGCGGAATTTGAGGTTGAAGAACTCCCAAGACTTGATATTATGAGCGCGCTCAAAAAGAGTTTGCAGCAGTCGTCGCGTAAACCCATGGTCAAGGCCGCAACTGCCGCAAAGAAGAAGCCGCAGATTACGTTAGTGAAATCGAAGACAGCCAGGAAGCGAAAAGCCTCGTAAGTACAACCAGACCCAAGTCTGATGTGCGTGCAGTTCACGGGCTAAATGAAAGATAACAGCATTAAGGTAATCTCGTTTCCCTCACCTGTCCCCGCGAAGGCAGATTACCAACGTGTCAAATCTTCCTACTCGATTACTGAGATCAAACAACTTTTTGGTCTAAGCGAGAAAACTATTCGCCGCTGGACCGAACAGGGAATTATCCAGGCGTCGCTAGCATCGAACAACTCAGAATTCACTTATGATTTTCATGCGCTCACGCAATTTCGTCGAGTGCGTGAACTACGATCGCAGGGACAAAGCATCCGGCAGATCGAAGCAGAGCTGCAGGGGCAGTTGAATTTGTTTCGTTCCGCGGCTGGCCGACTCAGCCGTTTGCTGACACCGTTCGAGGAAGCGCTGCTTCTGCACGAGCAGGGTGATCCAACAGCGGCCGAGCACTACGTCGAAGCAATTAGTGAGGGCGATAATATTGCTGAGGCACACTGCAATCTCGGCATTATTAATCTGGAGCAGGGACAACTCGCGAAGGCGCTGGATGACTTTACTCTTTCCCTGAAGGCGGATCCGCGTCATGTCGAAGCTCATTACAACCTGGCCAATCTCTACTACGATGCCGGCGACCTGCAGTTGGCGCGCTTGCATTATGAAGCAGCCGCGCAAATTGAGCCGGGCTTTTCTTTAGTTTATTTCAATCTTTCCCTGGTTTATCACAAGCTCGGCGATCTTAATGCGGCTAAAGCTGCCCTTGAAAAATACCGGCAATTGGAACCCGAAGACGACGACGTCGGTGTACTCGATCAGTTACTCAAAGCAATGCAGAGCCATTAAAGTCCGCTACCGGTAAACTTCACAGTTTGTCGCCTTTGATAACCAGCCAACGTTGACAGTCTATTAATCCATGCCCGTCATTCGGCAAAACAATTATCGCAAACCGTGGTGCCCTTTCGTTTCGACAACAACTCAGCCGTCCGATTTCCCCATAAGGCCATCTTCCGCTTATAATCAGTGCTCCTTATTCCTTTGATGCTTTCCAGTCACATTGGCATAGCAACAAATTTAGAGAACGCCCGAACAAGGAGGCTTCCCCTGATGTCCAGCATTAAATGTCGCATCCTCTGTGTCGACGATCATCTTGACACGTCTGAAATGCTGCAAGTTTTACTGTCTGAGCATGACTACGAAGTACATACCTGCGGCAGTGTTAAAGAAGCGTGCGAGATGGCCGTAACCGAAAAGTTCGATTTGTACGTCTTGGACAAGCGCCTGCCCGACGGAACTGGATTAGAATTGTGTCAACGCTTGCACAATTTAACTCCAAACGTTCCGTGCATCTTCTACAGTGGCGATGCGTATGCGATTCATCGTCATGAGGCGATGGAAGCCGGCGCCGCCGCTTACATTGCCAAACCCGATCTTGATGGACTGATCGACGCCGTTCAGAAGCTGCTCGCCGAAAATGAATGCGCTGCGGCATAAAGAGGCTGTCGACTGCTAATTGCCAATTCGCTTAATTACAACATAACTTCACAAGTCAGGAAGGGGTCAAGCGCGACCCCGCCTCAAGTTGCACGCCATCCACCTTCACCTGCATAAATGCAATTGACACAAATTCACCGGTCAGGAAGGGGTCATCTTCCTGCGAGTTCACTGCTCTCACCATTCACTGGGCATAACTTCTCAGGAAGAGGATGACAATGAAAGTTGAGCGGGGTCGCGCTCCGCTTGACCCCTTCCTGACTTGCGAATTAGTGTCGGTTGATGCATCCGGCGGCAGGGTGTCGTCTCTGCTCCATTTCACGCACCTGCTCGCCAGCGCACACCGCCGCATTACCCAATTCTGTGGCTGAACTGCGGGGTCGCGCTTCGCTTGACCCTTTCCTCAGCTGCAATTCAGCACAAGCTCAGCACTCACAGTTCAGAGCGGCCTCAGATTTTACGAAATTTACCCGGGTTGGTTACCGGAATTCTGTCTGAAATTTTCTTATTCGTTCAGCGTTAGAAAATCGGCAGCCGTTACATAAGTAGCGTCGGGCTTGGGTGAGGCTCCAGGATGTTGGTGGGACTTAAATCACGAAATCAATCGTGCTTCGGCTTGCCGATGCTCCATTTGAAGTTCTCATTACACGTGAGTGGTGAACAGGTCTACAACGGACAGTTTCTTAATACCATCCTACTACGGACAAACTTGACACTCTCTTGATCGCACGTATAATTTTTCGCACACGGGCCGTTAGCTCAGTTGGTAGAGCAGCTGACTCTTAATCAGCGGGTCGGAGGTTCGAGCCCTCCACGGCTCACCATTTCTCGTAAACACAAAATGGCAGCTCCAATCAATTTCATTGGAGCTGCCATTTGTCTTTGGAGCTCCACTCTTCAGAAGAAATCCAACACCTGTAGCGGGGGCTGAACTCCCCCACTCTGTGCTCACTCAAACTCCTTCGAGTGCGGTAGCCCAGTCACAAGTACCAATGCGCCATTCAATTTCTTTCTATAATCAAGGCGCGCCAGGCCGCCGCATTCGAAAGAGTTGCCGCTTCGTAAGCTGCTGGCAATATAGGCAACAGCGTTGCTTGTAAATCTTGAACGCCCCGTAGCACAATGGACGCGCAGTACCTCACATTAGAAAGGAACCTCACATGTCTGAGATCAAACTCAACCTCATCGACTCGCAAACAACTTTTTCGGGCGCAACACACGGTTCAGTCGGCGACAGGTATGTAGCCGCCTTATCCGCCGAGCCAGAAACGATCGCTGAACTCGAAGCCGCACTCACTCGGTTTGAAAAAGCGGAGCACCGCTTCACATCATGTTTAGCGTCCAACACACTCGATATCAAACCATACGATGCTGGAATTCTCGTTATCGACCTTGCAGCACGCACCGTTGCTTGCCAGTCGACTTACTCACAGCCAGGACCAGCAGGTCGCGTTAGCTATCACAACGGCATTCAGGCCACCGACTACTTTATTGATTATTGCTTGCCGGACGATTGGCTGTTTGTTGGTTCAATCGAAGAGTATGAGTGCACCTGTTACGAACGTCGGGAGTCGCGGTTGGCAAACCCACCCATCGAAATTCGCCAGATTCTGTACGGGAGTTGCTTATTGGAGTTTATAGCCACAAATGTACTTCAGATGCATCTATCGGGAACGGATTTAGGCTACAAGAGAGTTGCCGATATCCATGGCCGTTGGCTCACGACACCAAGAGCTGACCTCCAAGCCAAGTCTCCGCGCGACGTGATCCTCGCAAAGATGGATCAGATCGACTTTGATTTAGAGTCGCGCGCGATGCAATGGAGCTTTTTTCTTGAGGGCCCACCGGCTCTTGGCCGCGATACTTTCGCCTATCGATATGCGGGCTTTGGTACGCACGAATGGGTCGTTTATTACTATCTCGTTCGCCATTTGATCAACACTGCACTTGAACTACTGCAGGCGCGATCGCTCTCGAGTATCGCTCCGATGAGCAGCAGCGCAATAGATAAACTAGTTGTCGATCGCTTCGTCGTGCAATTGGATAAGGCGACAAAGGGTTGGTTAACGGAACCGAGTAAACGGTTTGACGGACATACTCCACTCAACATTATAGACAACGAGCGGCGCCGTCTGCCCGAAGCGATGGGTCGCAGTATGGTGGTTGACGAAAACTGTCCGTGTTGCAAGATAATGGGCGATGAATGCGAGGCAGGGCGGGAAGTGTGCTTCTGGCATCTCGACGGTTGCAATATGGGGGAAGAGTTTGCTTTCTCGCGTTTTCGCACATTGGAGGAGTGGGAAAATGCTCAGCGAGAGATGGAGGAACTTCTCAAAGAAGGAGATCGCCGCCGGCAACAGCGCGAAGAACAAATCGCGCGCGGTGAGTTGCTTGAGAACGAGGCCTGCCTCGAGACTGATATGCTACAAGAGTTTGTTCCCTGGACCATTCCTGACCCTGAACCACCGGAGTCGTAAAAGCATTTGCTTCCCGATTCCGCTACTTGCGATGAAATGTGATTGGGCTGCGCACCCCGCAACGGTCATAAATG
>JBHEMC010000093.1:0-8079 GCA_046262775.1 Pyrinomonadaceae bacterium
TCCTAACGGTGGTCAGATCTTTATTGATGGTTTTACAGGTGGCCGCTTGCCTCCGCGCGCGTCAATTCGTGAGATCCGTATTAATTCAAACCCTTTTTCTGCCGAATATGATCGACTCGGTTTCGGGCGTATCGAGATATTGACGAGGCCTGGCACCGAACGCTATCGCGGCCAGGTCGGATTCAACTTCAACGATGACGCGCTGAATTCAAGAAATCCTTTTGCTCCTTCGCGGGCACCGCACCAATCACGGCAGTATAGTGGAAACTTTGGTGGTCCGCTGGTGAAGAAGAAAGCGTCTTTCTTTGTAGATTTTGAGAAGCGCGATGTAGATGACCAGGCAGTTGTAATAGCCTCGATTCTGGATGCAAATTTCAATATCACCAACTTCAGTGCGACGGTACCAACTCCCAATCGAAGAACGACATTTAGTCCACGCCTCGATTATCAGATCAACGCAAACAACACTCTGGTTGGTCGTTACAGCTATTCGCGTACGTCGAGAATAGTTGGCGTCGGCGGGTTTTCGCTTCTGTCGCGAGAATACAGTTCCGAAAGCAACGAACAGAATATACAGTTGACCGAAACAGCGATTATCAACAAGACCATTGTTAATGAAACAAAATTTCAGTTTGAACATCAGGTAAACCGGCAGACCGCGAACAATACAATTCCGACGATCAACGTCCAGGAGGCGTTTACTGGTGGTGGCTCACAGGTAGGTCAGGCTTCGAGCACCAACAATCAATTTGAAATCACGAACAACACCTCGATTGCGCTTGGGTCGCATGCCCTGAAATTCGGCGGCAGACTTCGTGACGTTCGGATTAGCGACACCTCTCCGCAAAATTTCGGCGGAACGTTTAGCTTTTCAGGCGGAATTGGTCCTGTGTTGGACGCGAATGATCAAGTGGTACCGGGTGTACCGCCGATCACGTTAACCAGCATTGAAAGGTATCGTCGCACACTCGTGTTTCAACAGCAGGGACTGACTAACGAACAGATTCGCGCTCTGGGGGGCGGCGCCAGTCAGTTTAGTCTTGCTGCCGGCACGCCACAAACGAGTGTAAGCCAGTGGGACTTTGGCGGTTTCGTACAGGACGACTGGAAGTTCCGTCCTAACCTGACGGTAAACCTCGGCCTGCGTTATGAGAACCAGGCCAACATAAGCAGCGATCTGAATTTCGCGCCGCGTATCGGATTCGCCTGGTCGCCAGGTGCGGGCCAGCGTTCGAAGACAGTAATTCGCGGCGGCTTCGGTGTTTTCTATGATCGCGTCGGTGAGAACCTGACGTTACAGGCAAATCGATTGAACGGCGTTAATCAGCTTCAGTTCATTGTCATCAATCCGGATTTCTTTCCAACCATCCCTTCGCCGGCGACGCTTGAATCGTTTCAAGTCCCTGTGTCGATCTACCAGTTGGCCCAGAATCTTCAGGCGCCGTACACGATCCAGTCAGTCATGAGTGTCGAGCGACAGTTACCGCACAACGTGACAGTTGCGACGAGCTACATCAACGTACGTACACTCCATACGTTACGCATTCGACCGATCAACGCGCCTTTACCGGGAGTCGGAATTCGGCCTTTGGGAGTTAACGAAAATATCTTCGAATATGAATCGTCCGGCCGTTTCAATCAGAATCAACTCATCGTGAACCTCAACAGTCGTTTCAATCGGAATGCATCCATTAATGCGTTTTACGTTTTGGCAAAAGCCAATAGCGATACCGATGGCGCGGGAAGTTTTCCCGCGAACCCCTACGACCTCTCCACTGAATATGGTGCCGCCTCAAGCGACATCAGACATCGCTTTGTAATGACCGGAAATTTTCGTGCGCCGTGGGGTCTTAGCTTGAATCCCTTTGTGATCGTGCAGTCAGGTAGACCATTCAACCTCACAATTGGAAGGGACCTGAACGGCGACACGGTATTTACCGAGCGGCCATCACTTGCCGGATCGGGAGCTGACTGCTCCGACATCAACATTCGTTGCACAGCATTCGGAAATTTCAATCTGCGTCCGCTTCCAGGCGAAGCATTGATCCCGAGAAACTTTGGCCGTGGACCCGGCTCTACGACCGTGAACCTTCGTATCAGCAAAACATTCAGCTTCGGCAACGAGGGCGGCTCAAATACTCGCGGCAATCAACGAGATGGCAACACAGCAGGAAACGCACAACGCGGCGGAGGCAGACCCGGTGTGCCTGGCATGATCATGGGCGGAGGTGGTGGTCCACGCGGGGGAGGTGGAGAACGCGGCGGCGGTGGAGGCTTCGGCGGATTTGGTGGTGGCGGAGAAAACGGCAACCGTTACAACCTGACGTTTTCACTTAATTTCAACAACCTGCTGAATCATACGAATCTTGGAAACCCGGTGGGCAACCTCAGTTCGTCTCTATTTGGTATTTCCACTTCGACGGGCGGCGGCTTCGGAGGTTTCGGAGGTGGCTCAGCAGCGTACAACCGGAGAATCGACGCGCAGATTCGATTTAGTTTTTAGCGTTCAGTTCCTCCTGCCTGTCGGCAACAGCGGTAGCGGTTGATGGCCTACTCGATTGAATGGGAAATCGACCGCTACAATTGTTTTTTGACTGCGCCTCCTTTCAAAGTATGCAATTCCCTGGAGTGCGTCGCCGGGCATCGACCTGTTATAGCGGAAGATTGGAAGGCCCGCGATCTTGCATAATTAACAAAGCGGTGCCTGGTCACCGCGCACCCCAAAGAATTTAACTACCAAGGCGGATCCTTTAACAACGACCTCTCTTCTGTACGTTGTCAGCGCGTTACGTCATACTTTCAAACGACATGACAGTAAGGACATCTTCTCGATTGCTTTTTCTTACCGTCGATCGTGCTCGAAACGAGCAAGTGACAGAACGTCAAATACCCCAATGTCAAAAAGCACTTTTCACAATTATTCAAGCGTGCAACGCTGCATCGAACCAACCTGTCGCGCGACGTACAACATCGACGCACGGCATTACACGTGCCAAATTTGCGATGGACTGCTGGAAATCGAAAGTGACCTAACTGCACTCGCAGGCTTGGAAAGTCTCAAAGAGGTATGGATCAGCCGCCGGCAATCTCAATTGCCGATTGATCGCAGCGGGGTCTGGCGATTTCGCGAGCTGCTTCCGTTTGCGGAACTTAATGAAGTTGTTTCTCTGGAGGAGGGCAATACCCCGCTTTACGATGCTCCACGAACCGCCGAATATGCGGGTCTGCAATCTCTCAGACTAAAACATCAGGGCAATAATCCTACCTGTTCCTTCAAAGACACTGGCATGACAGCAGCCGTAACTCAAGCAGTAGTTCTCGGCTCGGAGCTCGTGATGTGCGCAAGCACAGGCAACACAGCTGCGAGCCTCGCCGCTTATGCTGCGCGCGCGGGTCTGTCATGTGCAATCCTGGTGCCGACAGGGCAGGTCAGTCATGCAAAATTGGCCCAGGCGCTGGATTACGGTGCGATAGTCCTTGAGATTGACGGCAACTTTGACACTTGCATGCGACTAGTGCGCGAATTCTCAACGGACGAAGATATTTATCTCGTAAATTCGATAAATCCCTTTCGAATAGAAGGACAAAAAACTGTCGCTGCCGAATTGGCAGAACAGCTTGACTGGAAGTTGCCTGATTATCTAATAGTGCCCGGAGGCAATCTTGGCAACAGTTCAGCTTTTGGAAAAGGCTTCCGTGAATTACACCAGTTGAAGCTGATGGAACGTATGCCTGAGATTATCGTGGTGCAAGCGGAAGGCGCTGCTCCGTTCGCTCGTTATTTTGAGGAGGTCTCGACGGGGCAGACAACTGACCTTATTCCCGACCCAAATCCACGGACACTCGCTTCAGCAATCAAGATTGGTGATCCTGTGTCATGGAAAAAGGCCTGGCGAGCTGTGCGCGAAACGCGTGGCCGAGTCATAACAGTAACGGAAACCGAGATCGCTGACGCCAAAGCCATCGTTGGCCGCGATGGTATTGGCTGTGAACCTGCCTCCGCAACAACTGTTGCAGGCATTCGGAAACTTGTAACCAGCGGCCTGATTGACAGAGCCGCAAAAGTAGTCGCTGTCCTGACAGGTCATGTCTTGAAAGATACTGATTATGTGATCAATTATCACAAAGGTTCACTAAAGTTACCCGGTATCGATCATTCGCTCGCCGGTAAATTTTCTAACGAGCCAATCCGAGTAGCGCCAGTCGGAAAAGAAATCAGAGCAGTTCTCAGACGACTTCAGCATTAGGAAAGAAAGATCATGGCTGGCAAAAAGAAAGCGCGAACTGGCGACAGATTCGTTGTTCGTATTCCGTCGTCAACGTCTAATCTTGGTGCAGGCTTTGATTGTTTTGGACTCGCACTCAAGCTTTATCTGACAATTGAAGCACGTGTCCAAATGGATGCGAAAGTACCATGCCAAATTAATACGTCAGGTGGGGCGGAGAACGCGGCATTTCCTCGCACTTCTGCAAACTTGATATATCGAGCTATGTCGTTTGCAGCGAGCCGTGAAGACGTCTCCTTGCCGCCTGTAGTGTTGGATGTACAGAACGAAATTCCGCTCGCAAGTGGATTAGGCAGCAGCGCTGCGGCGATTGTCGGAGGCATCACATTGATGCGTCTGATCTGCAACCAGAAAATGCCGGCGCAAAAGGTGGTCGACTACGCGACAGAATTTGAAGGGCATCCTGACAATGTCTCAGCTGCTTTGTTTGGAGGGTTCGTTGTTAACACCACTCGTGACAAAAAAGTGGTCTCGCTTAAGTCGCAGTGGCCGGGTGCGATCAAGATTTTAGTAGTGTCACCGCATTCGCAACTCGATACGAGCGTCGCTCGCGAAGCTTTGCCACGGCTGGTAACTCGAGCCGATGCCATCAACAACTTGCAGCGCACGGCACTCTTCACTACCGCGTTGAGTCGCCGGCGCTACGATCTTTTACGAGAAGCGATGCGGGATCGGTTACATCAGCCGCAGCGAAAGGCTTTGGTTCCAGGGCTTGCCGAAGCTTTGGCGATAGGTGATATGCCAGGCCTTCTCGGTATTGCGCTTAGCGGCGCCGGACCGAGCATTCTGGCGTTAGTTACGGAACACTCTGAAGCTTTGGAGACTGCGTTGGTTAACTGCTTCCGGAAGCACGGCGTACGATCGACTATTATCAGACGTCTCGAAGTTGATAACGAAGGCTGTCAGGTGTTGTAGTAATAGTTTAACGGGTCCTGGGCAGAAGCCACGAGTTACTGCTAATTTCACTTACGTCGTTTCAAAAATCTAAAAACCGGATAACTGATTGCCAGCAGAGCAAGAGCATAGATACTGTTTTGAGTATCGCTCCCGATGGCGCCAATCAGAAACAACACTGAGCCGATCAGCGCGATTCCCGTGGTCCATGGATATCCCCATGCTCGATACGGCCGCAACTTTTCCGGCTCACGATGTCGCAATACGAAAACAGAAACAAACGAAAGAATGTAAGCCGAAACAAAGAAGAACGCCAAAACGGTGATCACGCGGTCAAATGTCTGTCCGAAAACGATGAACAGTACAGCAACCGCCGCGCTGCAAAGGAGTGAAACCGTCGGCGTACCACCCGCGTTCACGACCGCTGCCTTCCTGGTGAACAGACCGTCGCGACTCATCGCGAACAGGACACGTGTGGCCATTAAATGAAGCGCGTTGATTCCGCTCAACATCGACAAAATCGTTAATGACCGAAAGATTATGTCGCCGCGTTTACCAAAGATCACGTTCGCTGCCTCACCCGCCGCAAATTCCTGTCCTGCAATTCTCGAAATAGGCAGCACGTAGAGCAACGCAAGGTTTACAAGCAGGTATATTGCGATGACTGACATCACGCCGCCAAACATGGCACGGGGAATGTCGCGCCCCGGGTTCTCAACTTCTTCAGAAAAGTAGATGACACCACTCCACCCGTCGTAAGTGTATATCGCTGATTGCAGAGACAAAATAATTGGGCCAATCAAACCAACACCGGCCAATGGTAGTTGAGGCTGTGCTGCAGTTATCGCGCCTCCGCTGCCCAGTGCGAATGCCGCGATTACGAGTAAGATGAATGCGAGTGCTTTGAGCAAGCTGGTTACGTTTTGAATGTTCCCACCCCAAACTATCCCATGCCACTGAAAGGCTGCGAAAATGATCGCCACGGCTGCTGCTACCAACGCAGCGTGGCCGGTCAAGCCTGGAAAAAGGCCGGCGGCGAAAAGACCTATCAGGAGAGATACAGCGGCTGTTGACCCGCAGGAAGAGATCCAGTCACTCCAACCAACAACAAAACCGGCGTACTCGCCAAGCGCATAACGAGCAAACACATATTGGCCGCCCGACTTCGGGATCATCGTCCCTAACTCTGCAAGCGAGATCGCTCCAAGCAGTGCGTAGATCCCGCCCACGACCCAGACGCCAAGGAAAAGCCAAATGTTGGGAAGGTTTTGAGCGATCGAACCGGGTGCTCGAAAGATGCCCGCGCCGATTGTGTTGCCGATGATTACCGCGAGGCCAAATCCAACGCCAAGTACGCGCAGCAGGTGGCCGCGGGGCTTGGAGTCGATATGTTTAGACTTATGCAAATTGAGAAATTCGCTCGTCAGGAGGGGATCCGCAGTTTGCCCAGGTTTCACTTAGCAAACGACGGTCGCGGTAGGTGACATTCCAGAATTCAGCGCGACGCGCAGAGTCGCCGCCGACCGGCCGACCCGCGATTTTCGGCCAAGTTCCTCAACTGTCGACTGCGTGCTTTAGGTCGGCATATAACAATGTATGAAATAAGTGCTCGCCCGCTTCTCGTCGTACGGAAAGGCGACCAGCATTGTATGCGCGCGAGTTGAGCCCTCGTTGTACCGACTTGCAAATCGCGACGTCCTCGTCCTGAATGCGTTGGCCTACTGCAATGCTCGCTTGGTTGCGTTCACGTGCTGACGGCGTAACGACGTCGGCAAAATAAAAATCAAAAACCACTTCGGTTTGATCTATGCCGCGTGGAATTACCAGGTTCGTGTCCATTACACCGTCATACCAGTTGATCATAAAATTCGGATAAATCCAGTAATAAAGTGCGCGCGTACCTTTTCGTACCGAGCTAGTTTCCGCTTCAGCACCATCACTCACAAGCGGACTCCACTGCAAACAAAATCGAACGCCGTTTTCAATCCTGTAGTTGGAATAGTCCAGAACACTATCGAGTCCCTTGTGCAGATGCGGGACGTGATAGCCGCCATCAAGATAGTTATCGACAAACACCTTCCAGTTACAATCGAAGTTGTAGTGCCTACGTTCCTGCCAGTGAAGACTGGCCAGTGAGAGTGGACGAATCTGTTCACACAGTTCGTCAGTGAAAAATGACGTGAGGGATCTTTCGTCTGCTTCAATCAGTTTCACGAAAATCCAATTTTCCCACTCTTCCAGTTTCACAGGAATCAGCCCATTGGTTGTTCGATCGAAATCGCACACGCCGGAGAAGTCAGGAGTTCCTCTCAACTCGCCTGCCAAAGAATATGTCCATCCGTGATAGGGGCAACGCAACTGAGTCGAAGTGCCTGCTGGTTCAGTCATTACCGCCGCTGCATGATGACGGCAGACGTTATAGAAACCGCGCAACACATTGTCCGTACCCCGCACAATCAAGATGGGTTCACCTGCGATGTCGGTTGTCACGTATTGACCCGGAGCGCTAACTTGATCGCGACGCGCAGCAAACTGCCACGATCGAGAAAAAACTGACTTCAACTCCAGGGCATAAATGCCAGCATCTGTGTACCAGGATGCGGGAATCGTTGATGCGCGTTCCAGCGGTTTATTCGGGTCGTAATCGTCAATGACGTCATTCACGGATTTACAGTTGATGTCCGTTCCAGTCAATGCTTTTCCTTGAACGTCGACGTGTTTCGGAACGGCTTAGCAGTTCGATGTGCGGCGGTGGCTTTGCCGCGCCGCAGCGCATCCAGCAGCAGCAGGTTCGCCAGCAGACGCGCGGATTCGAACGTCAACAGGCTCGTCAGCAGACGCGCGGTTTAGAACGTGAGCAGGCTCATCAGCAGGCGCGCGGGTTCGAACGTCAGCAGGC
>JBHEMC010000093.1:8089-16349 GCA_046262775.1 Pyrinomonadaceae bacterium
GCGATGAACCCCTCGAAGCCGTCCCAGTTGTGGGGCTCGCGGTCGCCGACGTAGAACCAAACCGCCCCGGTGTCCCACATACGGAGTGTCCCGATGGGGATTGTGATTGGTTGCGTGGTGGACCCGTCGCGCCGAACGATGGTCATGGCCGTGAGCCGGCGGCAAGGCGGAAGTGGTTCCCACCAATCTTTAGGTAAAGCGAGCAGCGACAACTTAAACTTTATCGGACATCTTCACCGTTAGACTGGTGTAGCGGTTTTCCGCTTTGGATTGAAAAACGGAGTCTTCACAACGGTCGCGCCAACATTGTGCCGCACTGCTTCAATCGTGATCTCAAACTGCAATTGAGTACCCAGGCGAGCGTACTCTCGCTCGACCGTTGCTAATGCGATCATCTTTTTTAAAGTTGGTGACCACGTGCTTGATGTTGCTTTTCCGATCTGATTAGCACCTTTGGAAACGGGTATCGCGACACGCGATGCAATCGGAGAAACAGCCGGTGGCAAGCCGATATCCTCGTAAAGACTTTCAACTTCCGGCCAGTCAATCTCAAGGCCCACAATGTCGCGGGCTGAACCCCGTTTTTTCTCTTCAGCTAGAGCTGCCTGCCCAACAAACCTCGACTTATCGAGATTCACTAAGCGACCCAAACCCATCTCAAAGGGTGAATACTTCTGTTCCTCGATCAAAGCTTTCTTACTACTATTGAAATCAATATCGATCAGCAACAGGCCAGCTTCAATTCGCGCCACATCGAGTGCGAGCATACCGGCGGGACGAATATCGAATGCCTCACCGCTATCGATTAGCGAGTCCCAAACTTTGACGGCATGCTCCGCGGCAATCCAGATTTCATAACCGAGGTCACCCGTGTAACCAGTGCGCGAAATCTCGACCGGCACATTTCCGATAGTTCCCTTCGTCACGCGAAAATATCTGAGATTCTCAATGTCGGCATCAGACACGAGCTGCTTCAGCAGGCTTCCTGATGTAGGGCCCTGCAAGGCAAGCGCTGCGACGGTTTCGGAAATATCTTCGATATTAACGTCCATGCCTGCTGCGTTTTGCGTAAACCACCGCAAACTTGGATCGGCCGCGGTCCAGCGATACGTATTTTCTTCGAGTCGCGAAACAGTCCCGTCATCGATAACCTTTCCACGTTCATCGCACCATGGGGTATAGATAACCTGACCGACAGACACTTTGCGCATGTCGCGGGTGATGATTCGATCGAGGAGACGAGTTGCGTCCTTACCTGTGAGTCTGTATTTGAACAGCGGTGAGATATCAATCACCGCTGCTGCGTTACGAATTGCGTTGTACTCGTGTTCGTGGTGTGGTTCGTAAGAACTAACAGCATAATAACCAGACCACTCTCGGTAGCTGAGACTCTCGCATAAATTAAATGTTCGCTGATGGAAAGCAGTTCCGATAGGCATTAGTTATTTGTAAATGACGGGCTTTGAGCTGTGTTGGACGCGTTGAATATACGCTGGTCCTGCATCTGACCCAAGTTGATAGAGCTTCAAAGTGTATCCGATCGCGAGTTTGTCACGCTGACAGATTCTAAGTATGCTAACGCGTCTTCAGCAAGCTGTATTACCGAACAAAAGATGAATAACAAATACGATGTCGTTGTGATCGGCGGCGGCCACAACGGACTGGTCAACGCTGCCTACCTCGCTCGCGCGGGCAAGAAAGTACTTGTGCTGGAGCGTCGTCACGTCCTCGGCGGAGCAGCCGTCACTGAGGAAGTCTTTCCCGGTTTCAAATTCTCTGTTTGTTCATATGTCGTATCGCTATTGCGTCCGGAGATCATTCGTGAACTCGACTTACCTCGACACGGCCTTGAAATTCTTCCCCTCGATGGCACTTTCACTCCGATGCCAAATGGCGATTATCTCTGGCGTGTAAACGACCATGCGCGCACGCGTCGAGAGATTGCGCGGCATTCGAAACTCGATGCCGAGGCTTACGATGAGTACGGCAAAGCGATGATCGAAATGGCTCACTTCGTGAAGCCGATCATGAGTATGACTCCTCCGGATCCTACGTCGCTAAATCCGAAAGGATGGAAGAACCTCGCATTCCTGGGCCGCCGCTTTCAGAACCTACCTGCTGAAGATAAGTACAACCAGGTGCAGTTGATGACCATGAGCGCGGTCGATTTTCTCGACCAGTGGTTTGAAACTGACGTACTGAAAGCAACGATGTCTGCATCGGGAATCATTGGTACGTTTCTTGGCGTACGCTCGCCGGGGACCGCCTATGTTCTGTTGCACCATTACATGGGTGAGATCGATGGCGCGTTTCGTTCCTGGGGCCTCTCGCGCGGAGGGACGGGCGCGATCTCAAATGCGATTGCAGCGGCAGCGCAAGAGGCCGGCGCCGAAATTCGCACGGAATCTCCAATCGCCGCAATTATTCATAACAACGGCCGGGCAAAAGGTGTCGTGCTTACGAACGGCGATGAAATTAATGCAGACGTTGTGTGTTCAAGCGTAGACCCGCGTCTGACGTTTATGAAAATGATTGGGGAGCAATACCTGCCCGACGATTTCGTGACGGATCTGAAGCGTTACAAATATCGAGGTTCTTCCGGCAAACTTAATCTCGCCTTAACTGGTCTGCCCGACTTCAAAGCCATTCCTGGCGCCGGTCCACACCTGCGAGGCGCAATCTCAATTTCGCCAGGCGTCGACTATATGGAGCGCGCTTACGATGAAGCGAAGTACGGTCGCTTTTCGCGCCGGCCTTACGTCGACATGGTTATACCTAGTTTGACGGATCCATCTGTGGCGCCGCCTGGTAAGCACGTGATGTCGTGTTTCGTTCAGTACGCTCCCTACAATTTGAAGGAAGGATCATGGGACGAAAAGCGGGAAGAGTTTGGCGATACCGTGATCGATACAATTGCCGAACATGCGCCAAATATCAAAGACCTGATACTTCACCGGCAGGTACTGACGCCACTGGATTTAGAACGAGAGTTTGGTTTGAGCGAAGGAAATATTTTTCAGGGTGAACTGACGCTCGAACAGCTTTTTTTCCTTCGGCCAGCGCCGGGCTGGGCACAATATCGCACGCCGATTCGCAACCTTTACATGTGTGGTTCAGCGACGCACCCGGGTGGGGGCATTATGGGAGCGCCGGGTCGTAACGCGGCAATGCAGTTGCTGCGCGATTGGAAGCGAGGGAAAGTTTAAGCATGCAACACGACGTCATAATTATCGGCGCCGGTCACAACGGATTGGTTGCAGCAGCTTACCTCGCCAAAGCCGGATTGAAGACACTGGTGCTCGAACGTCGTGGTGTTGCCGGTGGCGCATCTGTCACCGAAGAGATCTTTCCGGGCTTTCATTGTTCGGTGTTGGCCCATGCGGGTGGTCCGTTCTCGCCAAAAGTAGTTGCTGAGTTGAATCTCAACAATTTCGGTTTGGAATTCATCGAGCCGGAAGTGCGGGTTGTTGCGCTGTCTCCCGAGTCGGGGCCTCTGTGCATCTATAACGACAGTGAAAAGGCCGCTCGCGAGATTAAAAAGTTTTCAGCAACTGATGCTGAAAGCTATCTGCAATTTGTTGGGAGTTTTTCTCGAATAGGCAGTGTTTTGGCCCCACTCACTGTCATGACCCCGCCGTCGATCGATCAACCGGCTGCCGCGGACGTCTGGAATTTCGGCAAACTCGGTCTAGCGTTTCGCGGCCTTGGGAAAAGGGACGAGTATCGATTGTTGCGCTGGGGGCCAATGGCTGTCGCCGACCTCGCCGCTGAGTGGTTCGAGACTGAACTGTTGCGCGCGACAGTCGCGGCACGGGGCATTTATGGTGCTTTCGCCGGGCCATGGTCCGCCGGAACAAGTCTGGGCCTGTTATGGCAAGCCGCGCTGGGCGGACATCCCATTGCTCCCGCCCAATTTGTTAAGGGAGGCATGGGAAAACTAACCGGGGCACTAGTCGGCGTACTCAAACAATTTGGAGCGGAACTGCGTACGCACGTCGAAGTTAATCGCGTTGAAACAAATGGGAAAGGCGTACGCGTTGTCGTGAGTGAGGGTGACGAGTTGGAGAGTCGCGTGGTTGTGTCGAATGCCGACCCGCGCACGACATTTTTGAAGTTAGTAGATCCAATGGATCTGGAGCCGACGTTCCTTAGCAAAGTAAGAAACTATCGTTCGGTTGGAACAATGCTGAAGATCAACCTGGCGCTGGATAGGTTGCCGAAGTTTAGTGGAGTTGCAGCCGAGCAATTGAGTGGACGTATTCACGTAGGGCCAGAGATCGATTATCTGGAGCGTGCTTTTGACCAGGCGAAGTACGGCCAGTTTTCCACAGCACCGTATCTCGACATTACGATTCCTACACTGACCGATCCATCGCTCGCGCCATCAGGCAAGCATGTGATGTCGGTATGCGCGCAGTTTGCTCCGTACAAACTGAAGCAAGGTGATTGGAAGTCGAGGAGCGACGAATTTGCTGACGGCCTTTTGAACCTATTGGAACAATATGCGCCTGGTATCAAACAAATCGTGATAGCGCGTCAGGTGCTCACGCCCGGTGACCTCGAAGAAACGTATGGGTTAGATGGTGGTCACATCCATCACGGCGAGCAATCTCTCGATCAATTCTTTACGTTCCGTCCGTTTATAGGCTGGGCACGATATCGAACACCGTTGAAAGGTTTGTACCTCTGTGGCGCCGGCACTCATCCAGGCGGTGGAGTAACGGGACTGCCCGGCATGAACGCGGCGCGCGAGATTTTGAAAGACTTCAAGAAGCACACGTAGCGTCTTTGTAAAATGTGAGGAAGCGTCAATACAGTGGCGTCCGGGCTCCGGGCCACTGCTAAAGACCGTCGCCACTATACTTTCGTTGCCGCGGCGAAGTGCGATTATGGCCCAGCCGCGCAGTATGAGGTCTTACCATTCGGCCGAGCTGGGACGTACAGTGTTTCAGTATTCCTCAGACACGGCAAAGCCCGCACCGTGCCGCGTGGGATTCAACGCAGCCGTTACGGCGGGCGCATATCGTACGTCATACAGAAATAATCTGTGAGAGAAAATTCAAGTTTCAGGATCAGAACTAACTAATGCGCTTTAAACCCACACGCAGTTTCGCAAGCGATAACAACGCCGGAGTGCATCCTGAAGTTCTCGACGCGATAGCTAAGGCCAATCAGGGCCACGTCATTGCCTATGGCGACGATGCGTACACCGCTCGTGCCGTGCGGCAATTTCAACGCCTGTTCGGCGACGAAAGTGCTGTCTACTTCGTTTTTGGTGGTACGGGAGCAAATGTTCTCGGGCTAAAGGCGATCAGCAGATCATTTGAAGCGGTTGTTTGTGCGGAGACCGCGCACATCAACGTCGATGAGTGCGGCGCACCGGAAAAGTTTACTGGATGCAAATTGCTATCAATTCGCACGGCTGATGGCAAGCTTCGTGTCGAACAAATCAAACCATTTCTGCACGGCGTCGGTTTCGAACATCACGTTCAGCCCCGTGTCATCTCGATTTCGCAGGCAACAGAAATGGGAACTGTCTACACGGTGCAAGAGTTGAAGCGACTTTCGAAGTTTGCGCATGACCACGACATGTTTCTACATATGGATGGAGCTCGAATTGCCAATGCAGCAGCAAGTTTGAGGAAGAGTTTTCGAGAAATCACGGCCGATGCAGGCGTTGACGTGCTGTCGTTTGGCGGCGCGAAAAACGGGATGATGTACGGGGAGGCCGTGGTTTTCTTCGATAAACAACTGGCGAAGAACTTTAAGTACATACGGAAACAGGGAATGCACTTGCCGTCGAAGATGCGTTACATTGGTGCCCAATTTGAAGCGCTGTTGAGCGGCGACTTGTGGCAGCGCAGTGCGAAACATGCCAATCGCATGGCCCAGCTTCTTGCGAGTGAGTTAAGTAAGCTGCCCCAGATTGAGTTGACGCAGCCGGTCGAGGCGAATGGTGTGTTTGCTGTAGTACCAAGAAAATATATTACACCTCTGCAGAAGAAGTACTTCTTCTATGTCTGGAATGAAGAAACTTCCGAAGTGAGGCTGATGACGTCTTTCGATACTACAGAAGAAGATATCGACGCTTTCATTGCGCACCTAAAGAGTGTGATGGGTGTCCGATAAATCGAACGGCTGCGATAGACAAGCTCATGGTATCGAGAGCACGACAAACCAAAGATTTATCGGAATACGCACTCCAGAAATAAACTAACAGTTCGAGACATTATCTGGACATAGGCAGACCATGTTGGTCCGCAATGGCCCCTAAGAAAATTACATCCATTCCCAATCCGAACCCCAGCGGCAATTCCATCAAAGGAGAACTGCCGTCGATGGTTCGAGCTCTTCAACACCGTAATTTTCAACTCTTCTTCGGCGGCCAACTGATTTCATTAATTGGAACGTGGATGCAGTCGGTCGCGCAGTCGTGGCTGGTCTACCGCTTAACCAACTCTGCCGTTTTACTTGGGCTAGTTGGCTTCTCGAGCCAGATACCGGTGTTTCTGCTGGCGCCGTGGGGTGGAGTGGTGGCCGACCGACTGAACCGGCGCAAAATTCTTGTGGCCACACAAACTATCGCAATGGTCCTGGCCTTTGTACTCGCGGTCCTAACTCTCACTCAGCGCATTCACGTATGGCATCTGTTTGTCTTATCTGCACTACTTGGACTCGCAAATGCGTTTGATATTCCGACGCGACAAGCTTTTGTCGTCGACATGGTGGGAAAAGAGGATTTGATTAATGCGATAGCGTTGAACTCGTCAATGGTCAATGGCGCTCGTGTTGTCGGTCCAGCCATTGCCGGCTTACTGGTAGCCGCGGTAGGCGAAGGATGGTGTTTTCTTCTCAATGCGATTAGTTACATAGCGGTGATTGCCGGACTGATTGCCATGAATGTCAGGGGCCACGCCCCTGCTGCTTCGCGTCGGTCGACGCTTGAACACATTGCGGAGGGATTCAGTTTTGTCGCGAAGAACGCCCCTGTTCGCGCGTTGTTGCTGTTATTGGGTCTGGTGAGTCTAATGGGAATGCCGTATGCCGTGCTCATGCCAATCTTCGCCGATCGAATACTTCATGGCGGCGCCGGTGGCTTAGGTATCCTGATGGGAGCTTCCGGAGTGGGCGCGTTGATCGGTGCATTAACTCTTGCAGCGCGTCGAGGCATCCGGGGGTTGGGTCGATGGGTTGCAATCTCGTCTGCAGCATTCGGTCTATGTTTGATCTTGTTCTCGTTATCGCGGCATTTCTGGCTGTCAGCAATTTTACTCGTGCCGGTAGGGTTCTTCTTCATGTTTGAAATGTCAGCTTCAAACACTCTCGTTCAGTCGATGGTGACTGATAATCTGCGTGGCCGGGTCATGGCTGTCTACTCGATGATGTTCATGGGCATGGCGCCCGTCGGAGCACTGATCGCTGGAGGGTTGGCCGAACCGCTGGGTGCACCGAAGACACTTGCGATAGGAGGCGCCGTTTGCATTGTGGGTGGTGGAATATTTGCTTTGCGTTTACCAGCGCTTCGACACGAAGCGAGAAAGCTGCTTGTATCACTCGAGATGGCGGGTGGAAATCCGCCCGACGAAATGACCAGCGAACACTTATCCCGCTCATGAATGTCGGACAAAGATGTACAACGCGCACTTAACCTTCGGCGGAAGTGAGCTCCTGAGCGGGCACCCTGGATCAGCTCGGAACGGCTTTGCCCGGATGTGAGGCGACGGCTTGCCCCGCCAAAAATGCGCTTACTTGTTTCGGGCTATGCCCCTGGTGCGCGCTTCGCGCAAGCCGCTGTAGCCGGTGAGAATGGCAGGCCAAAGCGCGCACCGGGGCGGAGCCCAAATGCGAAAGCAGTTCGCGGCGGGGCAAGCCCTCGCCGCACATCCGGTGGCAAAGCCGTTGGGCAAGTCGCACAATGAAACCTGAGCCGAGAAGCCGCGAGGCGCACATTTAGAGGCAAACCGGTCCCAACAACCGGGGCCTCTCAACGCAGCTCTGTCAAGACTCTTTACTGCTCCAGGCGGCTGGAGCAACCTCGCGTCGACCGTTTCTCCACGACGATATTCCGCGACCGGCGAGCACAAATAACATCATTAGAAACACAAATCTTATGCGGTAAAGCACACCCGCGTTTACCACGGTCAAACCTAATTCGATAACACCGGCGATTGCGACACCAACCAAAAGCCACATCGCAAGTCGTCGTCGTTCACGCCAAACGCAAACTGCAACTGCAATGTAGAGCAGATAAATTGCAGTC
>JBHEMC010000094.1:0-16321 GCA_046262775.1 Pyrinomonadaceae bacterium
CGCCAATCCTCAACGCAATCTCTCCCTGCTAGAGAGATGCTTAAATGAGCGAGTATCTGCAATCGTTTGCCTTGAAGAGTGCGTTGACATTATCAAAGATGCGGATTGATTTCGTCTCAATAGTTTCTCAGCGCCCGGTCGAAAGTATTTCTCCTTGTAAACACGTTCTTACAACTCAGTTGCAATGCCGGCCTTGGAACTTAATAACCAGTGGCCGGCAAAGCGCTCAAGTAAACCTTGCTTACGTTTCATTAAGTTGAATTTGATTTGATCTTCCATCCGTTCCTGATTGAATTTTCCTGCTCGAGTTGACGTGGCGATTTAGGTGAATTGCTCCACGTAAAAAACTGCTAAAGAACCAATCTTGTGAGTTGTCACTTTGGTCGCGCGCGAAGACGTTGCTTTAGCGCGAGGGTTTTTTGTTTGATCCGGGCCCGGAAACCCCAGTGAATTACATGCAGGAAGTTCTTAATCAAAAGCCGTCGACTCAGGGCCGTGGCGAACTTATCTCTCGCGTCGGCAACACGCCGCTTTCCGACTCTATCACGTCACTACCGATATACCAGTAGGTGTAAAGGTTTACGTCAAAGCCGCGCACTTGAATTCGGGCGGGTCTGTAAAGGATCGTGCTGCTCTTTACATGATCGACAACGCCCGACGTTCCGGAAGTCTGTCGCGCAACCGCGCATTACTCGATGCGACAAGCGGCAACACTGGAATTGCTTACGTTCGAGAACTTTCCTAATAATCCGTAGCATTCGTGCGGATAATCCCTGCTAGGCACGTTCTTCAATTGGCCTAATCTGTTCGCAGCCCAAACTAACCATTACCGGTACCTCAACATTTTGCGTGCGGACCGAGTAGACAGGACAGGATTAACAGGCGCATCATGCAGCAGGTTGGACAAAGGCAGGCTCTCGAAACTTATCTCATTTCGCGCAAAGAAGAGACCAACGCACTCGCTTTTTTATTCAACCTGGGGAGTCATTGCGCGGTGAACGTTCCGCACAAGAGCGGGAGGTTGTTGGGTTCTATCACTCACAACCAGACTGCGAAGCACGACCTTCTGCGTATGACCTTGAGCATGCGTGACCAACATATTTATAGATTATCGTCTCAGTCCGCGAAGGCTTCGCGGCTGAGTTACGCAGTTGGACGCTCGACGCGGATAGGTCTCGATTTAATGCAGAGGAAATCTCAAACGTAGTAGTCAAAGCCAAAACAGTCTGAATCATTTTGACCTCTGAGTCCTGGGCGTGTGCTGCGTGCTCTCGCGTTGAACATCGACTCTTGCAACCGGAAACGCTGAGGTGAAACAAAAAACCGTTCGAATGTTGGGAAACCCACGCGGGCGTCAGCACCAGCCGTAAAACGGCTGGCCTAATTGTCCTTTGGGCTAGCCTCGTAAAACGAGAGCAGCATACAGCAGTTCGTGTAAACGGGAATCAAACGTTTTAGTATCAGCACTAGATAGCTGCGTAGAACAATTATAACCACCATCAGAACAATCCTTGCAGGCACTCTAAATTTGACTAAGTGAACCTGCTGCAGAACAATTGGCACACGTGAGAGTCCGCGGGACGTACTGGGCGCGCTCGTCTCCGCGGACTCTTAGCGGCCCCCTCACTAGGCCACTGCGTTAACTTTTCTGTTTACGATTTAATCTCCGCGATTTACCATTAGGCGGTCTTTGCCAAATCACGCAACGGCTATATGCGCTGCTCAAACTCCCAGCCTGACGAGTGATGAGCATCGCCGCTGAGCATGCGAGGTTGCTTCTCACGGCGGTGCGTTGTAGCGAGCGCATGGTATTCGCAATTGCGAATATTGTCAAGAGTTTTGTTATCCGATCCGGACACTTGTTCACATCGGGAGATGCCTTCTGATGGGGACAAGACCAAGACATAAACCGAAGCGGCTTGGGGAAAAGCTTCTCCAGATTAGAAGCGCGCTGGAACTGTCGCAGTCGGAACTCCTCCGACGGTTGAAGGGAGAAGAAGAATTGACTTATCACCGAATCTCCGAATACGAGTCGGGAGCGCGGGAGCCTCCGCTGTGGATTCTGATTAGGTACGCTCGATTGGCAGGCGTGCACCTGGAAGATATTGTTGACGATGGGCTAGAACTGCCGAAAGAATTGCGACACACGGTGCGCGCCCAAAGAGTGAAGAGAAAAAGGAATTCGTGACCGGATGTGACACGTAGGCTTTGCCCAAGAGTCCTCATGGAAATACGGCTGGGCCGGCGGATGTGTGGCGTGCCTTGCCCGCCGAAAGCGAACGCTAATTTTTGGGCTCTGCCCTGGTTAGGATATCAAGAGGCTCAGCCCGCACCGACGGCAGAGTCCCCAGGCCAAACGAACTATGTAGGCAGTACTCATCCGTGCGTGCCGACTTACTCGTGGTGGCGCAGCCGCCACTCAGATACGGCGGCAAGGCCCGTTTGCAGAACACATCCGGTATGTATGACTACCTTGCGTGATCTGCCGCCTCAACCGTCCTCTGCATCTCGCTGACGAAGTCCTATACACTGTCAACATCGACGGAAACCCAGAGTTGTAGTTTAAACGCTGAGCCCACGGCAGAGGTCAATGTGAATAAAACCTACAAATCAGTGACTGCACCGAGGCTGGCGCTCGATACCGACGCCGCGTATTTTGACAGCACACCGCGCGCGTAACGCCGGACTGGAGCACTCCATTGCTGACGGCGTTGCGCAAGCTCTTCATTTGAAATATTTAGCCACAACAAACGCCGTTCGGCATCAATGGTTATTGAGTCGCCTTCTTTAACCAATGCGATGGTCCCACCGACCGCTGCTTCTGGAGCAACGTGGCCCACAACCATTCCATGCGTACCACCAGAGAACCGGCCATCGGTAATCAGCCCAACACTGTCGCCTAATCCCGCGCCAATGAGAGCTGATGTAGGTGCAAGCATTTCGCGCATTCCTGGTCCCCCCTTGGGCCCTTCGTAACGAACCACTATTACATCGCCCGGCGTGATCTTTCCATCCAAAATTGCCTCGAGACATGTTTCTTCTGAATCAAACACCCGAGATGGACCTGTAATCTTTAGCGACTTGACTCCGGTGATCTTTGCTATGGCACCGTCCGTAGCGAGGTTGCCACGCAAAACTGCGAGGTGGCCACTATCGTAAACAGGGTCCTCCCACTGATGAATCACGTTTTGATCGGTTCGAGGTGCTTCTGGGATTTCGGCCAGGAGTTCGGCAATCGCCTTTCCTGTGATCGACAACGCATCCCCATGTAGTTGCCCATGTACGAGCAACATTTTCATCACCTGTGGAACTCCACCTGCTCTGTGAAAGTCTGTGGTGACATATCGACCAGATGGTTTCAAATCGCAAAGCACGGGAACACGCTCGCGAATCTCTTCAAAATCAGCCAATGTGAGAGACACTCGTGCAGCGTGCGCAATCGCCAGAAGATGTAACACAGCATTCGTCGATCCACCGACTGCCATAACTACAGCAATCGCATTTTCAAACGCCTTGCGCGTCAACAGATGTTCCGGTAAGAGCTGATCTCCTATTGCGCGCGCCAGCACTTCCCCACTGCTGGCCGCATTCTCACCGGTTTCAAGATCCTCCGCAGCCATTGTGGAAGAATAGGGTAAACTGAGCCCAAGCGCTTCAATTGCTGCGGACATCGTGTTTGCCGTATACATCCCACCGCACGAGCCGGCACCTGGACACGCATAGCGCTCCAACTCCAATAACTCAGACTCGCTTATCTTGTTTGAGCGATAAGCGCCAACAGCTTCGAAGACACTCACGACAGTGAGATCGCGTTCCTTATATTTGCCGGGCTTGATTGTCCCTCCATATACAAAAATGGCAGGTATATTCATCCGGGCGATGGCAATCATCGCTCCCGGCATATTCTTGTCACACCCGCCGAGCGCGAGTAGCCCATCGACACTCTGTGCCTGACAAACGGTTTCGATTGAGTCAGCGATCACCTCACGCGACACCAATGAATATCTCATGCCTTCTGTGCCCATGGAAATGCCGTCGCTGACTGTGATTGTACCGAAGATTTGCGGCATTGTTCCTGCACCGCGGAGTGCGGCAGTTGCGCGTTGAGCGAGGTTATCGAGTGAGAGATTACAAGGTGTGATAGTGCTATACCCGTTCGCGATGGCCACGATTGGCTTTTCGAAGTCGCCATCTTGGAAACCAACAGCGCGTAGCATCGCGCGGTTTGGCGTGCGCTCGAACCCATTGGTGATCGTTTGGCTACGGCGGTTGTTCATAGTTTCGGGTTTCAACTCCCGTGAAGTCGGGACAGTATCTCAGTTGGGATCCGTCTTCAGATACTGAGTAATCGATGACTTCAATTTATCTCGCCTCCACTCCTGCGGACTTAGTCCACTGGTCAACTCCCAAGACCGGCATACGACATTGAAAGAGATCGTCAATTGCAAAGTTTCCTCCGCAGAGTACGAGCACGACATGATTGTCGTCAGAGAACTGATCCTGCAACTGTTCTAGTGCAACGAGAGTGCACGACGCAGCAGGTTCCGTTAGCACCTTGCAATCACTTACAAGTGTTATCAAAGAATCGAGTGCGTCTTCATCAGTAACTACGATGACGTCTTCAAGACAACGTTCAGCAAGTGCCAGCGTGGTTTCGCTAACAGCGGGTGCACCCAAAGTGTGCGCAATTGAAGTGACGTTGGTAAGCCTGACGATTTCACCAGCGGCCAGCGCACGTGCCATCGAATCTGCACCTGCGGTTTCGGTGCCCCAAATGCGAACTCGGGGATTGAGTGTTTTCAGGCTCGTTCCCACTCCGCCTGCGAGGCCGCCTCCACCAATGCTCAACACAACATCTGTGACCTGCGGTAAATCTTCAAATATCTCGAGGCCGATCGTCCCTTGACCATTTATTACCAATGGATCGTCAAACGGGTGAATATAGGTGAGGCCCCGGTCTTCATACTGAGTAACATATTCAAATGCCTGAGCCAGAGTCTTCGTTAGAATCACCTGTGCTCGATAAGCTTGGGTAGCATTCAGATAATTGGTCGGGGTGAATTCTGGCATCAGAATAACCGCACTTGTGTTCAACTCTCTTGCGGCATAGGCTACTGCTTGCGCGTGGTTGCCACCGCTGACAGCGACGACGCCGCGGCCACATTGCTCTTCCGTTAAGGAGAGCATCCGATTAAATGCGCCACGCACTTTGAAGGCGCCGGTGGATTGTAAGACTTCCAACTTAAGATAAACGTTCGTACCAAAACGATCACTTAGAACTTGGCTACGGATAAGCGGAGTGCGTCGTACGAACGGAGAGATGTTTTGCGCTGCGGAGATAACGCCTGAGAGATTTATTTGTTGAAGGTAATTCCCAAGTTGATTGTCCTCCTGTAACGATGACTGGTGAATAGCATCGGGTTGCATACTAACTGGAAATCATTCTACCCAAGTCCTGACTTCGGTAATCCAGCCACGTGTTAACTTCGTGTCAACACTGACTCGCTTACCAACTGCAGCCAATGTCTATACTGCGAGACCTTGGCTTGCGTCGCTGCAAAAAACGTGCGTTGAATCTTTTCCGTAATTGGACCAAGCGTGCCAGAACCAATGATGGTCCCATCAACTTCTCTAATTGGCGTAACCTCAGCTGCAGTGCCCGTGAAAAATGCTTCGTCTGCTGACAACAGTTCTCCTAATTCGATTCTGCGGGTCACAACTGCATACCCCAAGTCCTGTCCTATTTGAATGACTGAGGCCCGTGTAACTCCCATCAGAATGGAATGACGCTCGTCATTGGTCACAATCTCTCCGTTCTTTATGACAAAGAGATTTTCTCCTGAACCCTCAGCAACATAACCGTCACTGTCCAACAGCAATGCTTCATCAAAACCGCGCGCCACTGCATCGCGAACTGCCAGAATCGAATTCAAATACTGTCCGCACGCTTTCGCTACCGCCGGCACCACATCTGAGCCAAACTTGCGCCAAGGCGAGACAGTTGTGCGAATTCCCTTTACTAGTCCCTCTTTGCCAAGATACGTAGCCCACGGCCAAGCGAATATCACAACTTCGATGGGGCAATCTCGCGGGTGAACTCCCAGGCTATCGCTGCCGTAAAAACAGATCGGACGCACATAACAACTCGCAAACTCGTTTCGGGTAATCGTCGCCGATACGGCTTCAGCAAGTTCGTGTTGAGTAAATGGAATTTGGATTCCATAAACTTCGGCGGATTTGCGGAGCCGCTCGAGATGAGCATCGAGACGGAAGACTGCAGGACCTTCAGCGGTATCGTAGCAGCGAATGCCTTCAAAAACCCCGCTGCCGTAATGCAATCCATGCACTGAGACATGAACGGTAGCCTTCTCCCATGGCACCAGTTCGCCATTCATCCAAATCCATTTTGATTGCTCAAAAGACATTACACTCCCCAAAGATATTGGTCCGGATCGGTTTCATCTTCTCCCAAACTGAGATCGTTCGAATCAGATCTGCCGGGTTGTCCCGAGCCTTCGACAACTTCGAACAACCGCTCCTTAACCCCGGAAGGGACAACTCTCAAGTCACTCAATTCTTCGCTCGATCGAGAATCTTCGCTTGTTTTAACCATGGCATCATTCCTCGCAATTGCGCACCAACGACTTCTATCAGATGATGACGTCCCTCTGCTTCAAGAAGTTCAAACTGAGGCTTGCCAGCCTCACATTCCGCCATCCACTCATCGGCAAACTTGCCGGATTGAATATCTTTGAGAATCTTTTTCATTGCAGCGCGCGCCGCGTCATTGACAACCCGAGGTCCACGCGTCAAATCACCGTACTCAGCGGTATTCGAAACTGAGTACCGCATATCTCCGATACCGCCTTCGTAAATTAGATCGACAATTAACTTCAGTTCGTGAAGGCACTCGAAGTAAGCCATCTCCGGCGAGTAGCCTGCTTCCACAAGAGTTTCAAACCCTGCCCGAATCAGTGCTGTCAAGCCGCCACACAACACCGCTTGCTCTCCGAAGAGATCTGTCTCGGTTTCTTCCTTGAACGTTGTCTCAAGGACCCCCGCGCGGCCGCCCCCGATTGCTGACGCATAAGCCAGTGCGACCTGGCGTGTGTCTCTACTGCGATCCTGGTGAACAGCAATCAGACAGGGAACGCCGCGACCTTGAGTGTATTCGTGTCGCTCGAGATGACCTGGAGCTTTCGGCGCCACCATAAACACATTCAGATCATCACGCGGAACTATTTTCTTGAAGTGAATGCCGAAACCATGCGAGAAGGCCAGATACCCTCCCGATTTCAAATTCGGACTAACATCCTCTTGATAAATGCCCGGCGCCAATTCATCAGGCACTAGCATCATCACGATGTCAGCGATACGAACTGCGTCGGTGGTGTTGATTACATCGAGCCCTGCTGCCTTAGCCTTGTCAACGGACGGACTTCCTAATCGAAGGCCAACAACTACATCACAGCCGGAGTCTTTTAAGTTATTCGCCTGAGCATGTCCCTGACTACCATAGCCGATCACTGCAATCTTCCTATTGAGCAGGTACTCAAGATTTGCATCCTTGTCGTAATAGATCTTCACTGCTTCATTCCCCTTTTTGAATCTCTAAACCTTCACAGCTTTCGCGGATGCACGCTCAATGGCCAATGTACCCCCGCGAGCGATTTCACAAATGCCGAACGGTTTCAGGAGTCGTAGTAAGTTCTCAAGTCCTTCGCGTTCCGCTACTGCTTCAACTGTCACGGTATCTTGCGACGCGTCTATGACTCTCGCGTGAAAAATGTCGGCCAGCTTGGTCACCTCTGTGCGTTCGTTTCCGGACTTCGTCTGAACATGGAAAAGCGCCATCTCGCGTTCGATATGGTTCGTTAAACTAAGGTCCACGACTGAAAGCACCCTCACCTGCTTATCAACCTGCTTCACAATCTGTTCTACCGTCTTGTCGTCCGCACTCGTAACCAAAGTCACACGCGAGATCTCCGGATCAAGAGTTTCGGCAACGGTCAAACTTTCAATGTTGTATCCGCGCGCGCTGAATAAACCAACAATGCGGGCTAACTCCCCAAACCTATTCTCAACCAGAATTGCAAGTGTGTGTCTCATTCAAGGACCATCTCTTTCAAGCCAGCACCAGGCGGAATCATTGGGTAGACATTCTCTTCGGCACTAACCGCGATATCCAGCACCACTACGCCGGGTGTGGATAGACCACGTTCGAGTACTTCTTTGAGCTCACCTGGTTTCGTGGCTCGCAAACCCAAAGCACCATAGGCCTCAGCAAGTTTCACAAAATCCGGGGCGCCTTCCATACCTACGGCTGAGTAGTTGCCCTGGTAAAACAATTCCTGCCACTGCCGCACCATGCCGAGATAGTTGTTATTCACCACGATAACCTTGACATTAGTTCCATATTGGACGGCGGTCGCTAACTCTTGCGCTGTCATCTGGAAGCCGCCATCACCCACAAAAGCTATTACCTGACGATCCGGAAACGCGAACTTCGCTCCGATTGCTGCCGGGAATCCAAAACCCATTGTGCCAAGTCCACCTGAAGTAATCGATTGGCGTGGTCCATTGAATCCGTAATACTGGGCCAACCACATCTGGTGTTGTCCAACGTCAGTGGCGATGATTGCTTCACCGCGGGTCAACCGGTGCAGTTCCTGGCAAAGATACTGTGGCTTTATCACGTCGTCAGAATTCTCATACGTGAGTGGTGCAAACTTTTTCCACTTCTCAATCTGTTTCCACCACGTAACAAGTCGTTCCATGCCCGGTAATTTAGACGGCAACGACTGAAGAAACTGCTCAATTACACTCTTCGCATCTCCAACCAAGGGAAAGTGCGCGCGAACGTTTTTACTAACAGATGAAGGATCGACATCGACGTGAATGATTTCGGCTTGCGGAGCAAACTTATCCAGCGCACCTGTCACCCGATCGTCGAATCGAACACCAATCGCGACAATCAAGTCACTTTCGGAAATAGCCATGTTGGCCGAATACGTTCCATGCATACCGAGCATCCCAAGGGATAGTCGGTGTGCTGAGGGAAAACAACCAAGGCCCATTAGAGTGGGTGCTACCGGCAGATTTAGCGCTTCAGCGAATCTCAAGAGTTCTTCTGCCGCATTGGCATGAATTACTCCGCCACCCACGTATAGGATCGGACGTTCGGCCGAGACGATTTTATTCACCGCTCGTTCAACCTGCTCTTCGTCTGCGAATTGCTGTGGGTGGTACCCGGGCAGCTTCTTCCGGGTTGACCATAATGGGGTGGCAAGCTCGGCAGTGACGTCTTTTGGAATATCGACTAGAACAGGTCCTGGTCGACCACTACGCGCAAGGTATAATGCTTCCCGGACAATCTCTTCCAACTCGCCAGCACTACGCACCAGATAGTTATATTTGGTACACGGTCTTGTAATTCCCACGGTGTCGATTTCCTGAAAGGCATCAGTGCCGATCATGTTTCTCGGCACTTGTCCCGTAATCACAAGCAGCGGTGTCGAATCCATAAAGGCATTCGCGATTCCAGTAACGGCGTTTGTAGCACCTGGTCCAGAGGTTACGAGTGCGACACCCGGGCGACCGGTGACTTTTGCGTACCCCTCGGCCATGTGGACTGCACCCTGTTCGTGTCGCGCAAGTATGTGTCTAAGACGCTGCTGGTTTCTTGCTAACTCATCGTAGATATGAAGCACCGCGCCTCCGGGATACCCGAAGATGGTGTCAACACCATCGCGGAGTAGGGTCTCGACTAGAATTTGAGCCCCGGTTAGTTCTCGCTCCGCAACTTCTTGTCCGATCTCGTCTGGTATGATTGCGACTGCACTCATGGCATCTAAAACTTTAAAAGGCCGCCATCCTTCTTCTGGATGACGGCCCCTGTTTGGGTTATGGGTGGTCGTCATCCGCTAGTTAGCAGAATAAAGCCTACTACGATGACGATTACGGAAATTGAGAATACCAGCGACGCAACGCGCCCCTTACGTCTGTCGCTCGTTCGTTGTTGAAGGAGTTCTCTCATGCCGAAGTCGGAGAAGAAATAACACAGCGAAGGTGCGGCGACAATTCAATTCTATTTACGCGAGATTAAGCGACGCGATATGGTGGGCATCAAAGTTTCGGCCCAGGTAGGGTCAGATGTTTATAGCCGGGACAGCGTCGCCCTCCCCGCGTGTCGTTTAGCGAAGTCGCTTTACGCTTTTTCGCGATCTTTCTTGTTGTTACCTTCTTTGTCGCTCTTGGACCTGGCTTTATGACGGCAGCGACACTCAGATTGTTCATTTCTTCTTGAATGCCAAGCTCTAGCAGACGGGTAACAGCGGTGGGTCGAAGCATCGGAGGATGTCTTGATTGATGTGCGCGTCTTATTTTTTAACTTAGACCAAACCTAACAAAGACTCCCGTTACTCCTTCATGAATATCATTCTTTCACCATCCGCCGCCGCGATTTCTTGAAATGTACACCTAATCAATTTATATCAGCATAGGCTTCCTTCCAAGGAAGGGTTACTTTTACTCTCCTGCACGATTGCGGGTTTCGGCGTGTTTCGATGGATTGGAATCGTTCAATACCGCAAAACGCACTGCTAACAACGCGTGACTGACTTGAGCTAGTATATTTACTCGCGTTCCTCATCGAGCCCAACAATCGTGAAAACTCTCCTACGCTTCCACCTGCTTGCGTTAGCTATATCAAGTCACCAATCTCCGGTATCGTCTGTCTCCGCCTCCCGGCTCCGTCTCTTGGAGCTCGCAACAGATCCTGAATATGCGCTACTTCCTCGATTGCAAGCAACAAACTCTTCAGCGAAAACATTACGTAGTGACTCTTTCCGAAGTCGCCTCCGATCACCGTGGGCCAACCGCACCAACGGCTAGCAATACATCAGGTCGGTAATTCATGACGATACCTCCCCGAACGATTGCAATTTGAGCAGCCTGCCTCCGAACTAACGTTTAGGCGAGGACATTGAACACTCGCAAATCCAGGTCGATATGCAGGCTGGCTGCGGTCCATGGCTAGATAGCCGGTGAGTTCTCGACCTGATTTCCTCAATCTTGCCAAACTTCATGCGCAACATCGGTTACCAGTTTCAGCTTCCACTCCTGCAGCTCCGGAGGAATGCTGTTGCCCTGGGCAACAGATGCGAATCCGCACTGCGGACTGAGTGCCAGCCGATCCAAGGGCACGTAACGGCTGGCCTCCTGTATCCGTTTATGAAGGTCCAGAACGTTCTCCCAAACGGGCGACTTTGTCGTTACCAAGCCGAGCACAATGGTCTTATCGTCGGGCGCATTGCGCAGCGCGCCAAAATCGCCCGAACGTTCGTCATCAAATTCAAGAAGCAAACGTTGTGCTTTGGTGTGAAAGGCGGCCGCAGCGATAAAATCATAACTGCCCCGCGCCATGTATCGACTGGCGTCGTTGCCGCGGCAAATGTGTAATCCAAAAGTGACTTGCGGATGATCCGCCACAATTGAGTCGATCATGGCAATCCCATCATGCAGCATGCGTTCAGGTGGGAAACCTTTTCGCGCGAACCACTCCTGCTGATGCGGATCAATGATCATTCCGAACTCAGGCGCATCAATCTGGATATACTCAGCGCCAAGTCTCACGAGTTCTGACACCTCGTCGCGAAGAATATCCACGATGTCCGCCATGTAAGCATCGGTCGTTGGATAGGCCGCATTGGACACACCTGGAACCCAGTAGTAGGCGTACATAGTGGGGCTGGGAAGTGTTATCTTCTTGGGCTGGTTCGTTTTCGCACGAAGATAAACGTATTCTTCACTTGACAGATGTCTCTTGCGCTTGATTTTGCTGGTTACACCGACGGTCACGGGACTACGTTCGACGCGACCATCCAGTGTGAACCAGTCCACTTCATTGTTCTGAACGCGTTCGAAACCATCGCAGGATTGTACGAGTTGGCTCGCAAACACATCGCGTCGAACCTCGCCATCCGTTACAACATCAACTCCAGCGCGCTCCTGAATTGCGATGCATTCGTCCGCAGCACGGTCTTCGATCGCTTTGAAGTGAGCCTGCGGCATATTACCTTCCGCATAACTCTCCCGGGCCGCCAACAAATACTGCGGACGTAACAGACTTCCGATCACGTCTGCGCGATATGGATTCATCTTTTCCTCCGCTTGCATTCCTAAATCTTGTTCAGGGCAATCTGTTTTCGCACTTTCAATACCCTGTCTTGGGTTTAGTGAAGTGCTGAATGTTGGGCCGTTATACTCAATGGGTACAACGGGCCACTTACCTGCTTTCCGCTCAATTCAGATCACAAACAGTGTAAGCTGCCCAGTTGTAGGACAGATTCACACAAACCCTGGTCGCTCCAGTCGATAAGATGCCGTCGACTTTCTCATTCGACGCAGAGCTAAGTGAGGGTTGATTTGATCACTGGTTGGACTGCGTGGCGCTGTTTTTTTCCTGCAACTGGCGCAACTTACGCCAGCGCTTATACTGATCTAACTTGGCCGGATCAGGGTCTTCCTCATGTTTTAGCCAAAAACAAAACCAGTCGACATTACCCTGGAGAGAGGTTAGTCGGTCCCGCGGCCTAACCAAATTGTGATTTGCATCCGGTCTGTAAATAAGCTCGACTGGCTTGCCCAAGCGTGACAAACCTGCAAACCATTCCCAGGTAAAGAAGAGAGAATACGGATGGTAAGCCTCCTCACGGACCGGCGTAGTTACTTTCGCTAAATTGAACCCGGGGGAATTCCGAAGCCAATTGGCCAAACCGTCGCCAAAAGGGGGGCCCCCGTTAATGCCTTCAACCATTGGGTAACGCATAGAAAGAGCTGGGATAAGCGACAAATAGAAGAAGTAGCCTCCATCACTCGGATCAGCAACGGTAGCGGCTCCAAAATGATATTTCGAGTGCGTGAGCGCGTACTGTACGCCCAAGCCTGTCTGGCTATGTGCGATAACGCCTACGCGCTCGCGATCAATGATTCCTAAATTATCGAGATAATCGATCGCTCCTTCATATGCTGATGCTTCTCTTGGGGCTTCTTCGAGGGTCGACAGCTTGCTCAAGTCTTCTTCCACTTGCAGCACGGCAAATCCTTTGCCAGCGAGTGGTTGGGCAGCAAAGGCGGACGGAGAATAACCATCTATCCAGAATTTCCTTGGGTTCCAGGCATGTGTTTGAATGACAAGCGGATATTTCTTTCCTTGCGCATAGTTGGGTGGAAAGTAAAGTCCAGCGTGTACTTTGTGACCATCCGAGGCTTGGAAAGTAATGCTCTGCACGCGCCCAAAACTGAGATCCTTGAACTGAGGGTTCAGGTCCAAAAGGAGCGCCTTTTCCCCTGTCTGAAGATCCGTTACGAATAGTTTTGGAGGAGTATTCATGTCTTCCTCTAAAGTGACGGCTATTTTGTCACTCTGTCCCAGGCGTGATTTCGGGGACTCAACTTCCTTCCACCCCGCCGCAGCTTTTTGAAACGCAACAAGACCTCGGTCCTGAACGGAAGCTGAAGAGCTAGCCACCAGCAGTTTGCCGTCTTCAGGATCCCACGCTATGGGGTGCAGCTCTCTAGAACTGATGGGCACGATTTCGAGGCCAGGTATCTTAATTTCTGCAATCATTTTTTTTGACCGCCGTAACTCGCGCTCACCCTTATCTCGGACATTGAGGGGCAGGTAGCTGGAGACAACGACGGAACTGCTATCGGAAGACCAGATAATGTCAGGTCTATTTGCGTCGCCCACGGGAGCATCCAATAGACTCCTGGTTTCTCCCGAGTCGAGATCGATTAGCTTGTACTGATAAATCAACCCCACGGCTCCGCTTGATGGATTTGCAAGAAGCAGAGATTGCAGTTGGCGATCTGCATAATCATTCCAGATCTCTGGGATGTCCGTAACGAGAGCTTTAACGATAACGAATCGGGCGTTTGGTGATAGCAACAGGCCCGCCCGAGCGACGAGATGACCTTGACTTCCGACGGGAGATTCCTGGTCATCCTTTCTCCGCTTCACAAACAACGTTTCCCTCGGCAGCCTTGGCGCGCCGGTAGCTACTCCGGCTATCAGATCCCACAAGGGCTCGTTAGATACAACTAGCCAGTCTTTGCCGCTCTTCGCGTCAAAAAGCGGAGCTGCGGGGGGTTGAGCTAGGAAAAAGACGCTGTGGTCGTTAGGGTTGATCGTGTAGGAAAGTACGCTCGTAGAGTGATGGGTGAGCTTTGTGAGCCGCTTCGTTTCGCAATCGACCTCATAAACTTGTTGCAGTTCTCCCCGATTTTCCCCAAGAAACGCAACCGTTCGGTGATCGATCCACTTGAGGTCCTGGATCCCGGGATCATTCGAAGATGACGACATCGATACCAGGACCTCGGGTTCAGGCGAAAGAAGCGCCTTGTTGGTTGCGAATAAGAGCAGGGAGTAAACATTTGTATTCGTCTCTATATGGCCCTTTTTTGTAACCAAGATAAAATGGTCGCCATCCGGCGAAAACTGAGCCGGATTAACCGCCGGGAAACTCCTCTGTGTGTCAACGACCAACTGCGTCATTTGAATGGCGTCGACAACATTTACGTTACGCAAACCTTGCACGCTTCTAGCTTCCTGGCTGCGTCCGATCTGAACGGTCGTGGAGAGATAAATCACGACCACGACGACCACGATTAGCGCAACTTTACCGGCACTCCTACTGACACACTTCATTCGCTTCCTCACAAACCTGTAGTCCCTGGCCCACGTACTCAAGAGTTCCAGCGAAGTTCGGCCATCCGTGAGACATCGTGAGTGCCACATTGCCTCATCGCCGTGAATTCCCTTTTCGTTCAGCGGTGATCAAAACAGAATTTTAAGACCCAATTGAATTGATCGTGGTCCGCCAATCTGATAGAGGGGGTTAAGACCACCATTCACGCCGCCCGATCCCAGGCTACGGCCAAACATCGTCGTGGACAGTCCGAAAAACGCATTTGGCACGCCATCTGTCCCGAGGCTGCCGCTAGGATCCGCAAAGTTAGGGTGGTTCAGGGCATTGAACATTTCACATTTAAACTGAACCTTCAATTTCTCCGTAAATGAGAACTGGCGACGCAGAGCGAAGTCCAACTGATAAACAGAAAAACCCCGTAACGCATTTCGGCCCAGTGTACCTTGACGATGTGAATTCGCTGGCGGAATCACGAACGCCGCTCTGTCAAACCGTTTCCCGCCAGCGACAGCCGAATCGCTGACATATAGTGGCGCGCCAGGAACGAGGTCAGGACGTGAGACTGAAGAAACACCGAGACCTAAGACGTCCGTAGTGGTGAAGACATTAACGGGCGTTGCCGAGCGAGCCGTGAAAACTGAATCGATGGACCAATCGCGCAAGAGCGCATCTGGAACCGTGCCCAGAGATGGACTCGCCAAGTTGTAAGTTACGGCTGCGTTGAAGCTGTGTCGCACATCGAAATCCGACGAGGCGCGATCGACTCTGGCGGGAATAGCGGTTCCTGGGGCAACAGCCGACGAGTCGTTGGAAGCCGTGTCTATCGAGTGTGCCCAAGTGTAGGAGGCAAGTGCTTGCCAGCCGCGAGAAAGCCGACGCCGAAACTGTGCTTGCAATGCATTGTAATCTGACGTGCCCGAGTTTCTCGTAATGAAGACATTGAGGAAATTTGGATTAGGATTAACCAGTAGCTCTTGGCGCAATAGGCGCCGTCCCGCGGCGCCCACGTATGCGAGCGACAGAACCTGATTCGCTCCAACTGAGCGATCCAGCGCCAGATTCCACTGATAGATCAAGGGTAATTTTAGGTTCGGGTCAGCAACGGTAAGCTGCGTCGCCGGCGGAGTTGCAGTCAAGAGAGATAGCGGCGTCGCTACGGCCAGATTGTAGGGAAAAGGCGTGTTAGCCGCAATGTTCTTTCTCAACGCAGATGGCCAGGAGTTCGCAAATGCGTTCAATGTAAACCCGTACGGCTGATCGTAAAACATTCCAAACCCACCCCGCATAACTGTTTCTCTACCCGGCGCTTTGCTGATCTGATACGAGAATCCAAGGCGCGGAGCTAAGTTGTTGCGAGGCGTGCGCCAGAGTGGTGTATTGGCGGGTGCAAACGTCATGGTCGCCGGATTATCGAGGCCAATGACGGCGGTCGGATACAGATTGTTCTTCTCTTTCGGGTATTCAGCCAGATCCCATCGCACTCCGTAGGTTACGCTAAACCCTTTCTTCACTCTCCAAATATCCTGACCATAGAGAGACACGTTATCAGTGCTCACATCCTTCGGTCCCGAACTCGTCAAGATGGGCAAGAAGTGGCACCTCGCTTACGC
>JBHEMC010000095.1:0-281 GCA_046262775.1 Pyrinomonadaceae bacterium
GCAGGCGTGAACCCGCTTACAGCGTGCGTGCTATCTGAATGAGGAACGTAATAACCAAGAGGAACGATCGCCGGTCGTTCCGGTTGTAGTTTTGCAAACTCGCCGATAGCGATGATCATGCAATAGGGTGGTATTGGCGCTGCTTCGTTGTAAGTCCACGTGCGATAACCGGGAATGTCGTCTTCAACTTTCAGCAGTTCACCGTTTGCAGTTACGTTCTCTTGTGCGGGAGCAGTGATTGTGAAGCTAACTGATGCCTTAGCGGAAGGATGGTCGAAGCA
>JBHEMC010000095.1:291-16006 GCA_046262775.1 Pyrinomonadaceae bacterium
TCCACTGATGCACCCGCTCCGGCCAATTATCACCAATTGCGGACGGCCTCCCGTCTTTGTCTTTGGTCAAGATTAGGCCATCAATTGGCTTCCCGTGATATGTGACGGTGATCTTGATGTTTGTCCCCGCCGCGACGAAATTTGGCAGGTTCACTTTCAAAACGTCGTCCCGGTGGAGGAACTGAGTTGGGGAGCCATTTAACTGAACATCGTCCACAGTGAGACCACCAAAATCGAGATCTATAGACTGCAACCGGCTAATTGTGCGGATGTCAATATCAGCATGTGCCGTACTAATCTCCGATAGCTGAGCGTCGAGACGAATTGCAATCGCGTAATGAATCGGCCGCCACTTGTCGGGCAGGCGCTCGCGACGGACAGCAAATGCATTTTGATTGTGGAGTGCGGCGCTCGCAAGAACAATGAAAAAAAGAGATAAGATTGTTGGACGGATCATAATCGACTTGTCGCCGCGATTTATCGTATGCCCAACATTAAAAGGGCTGATCGGTCGGAGACTTCTCCGCTTGATTGTCGCCAAAGTTTGTATTCGTCCAATTCAGCTTCAGAGACTGGGCGGTTAATAAGTTTGGCGGCTGGCGTACGTTGAAACGCACGGTTTGTGAGCGCGATGTGCGGGTTGCGCACCGCCAAATCTTCAGCATTTGCAAGTGCAGCCTCGGCAGCTTCCACAGTTGGAAAGAATTCATCGTAAGCGAGCAAATGCCAGACGGCGTCAGAACCCGCGCCCTCGACCGCAAGAACCCGCAATAAGCCATAACCGCTTTCAAGCTGAAATACTAGATCGTCACCGGGACCAAAAGACTGCGACATTTCACAAACCTGGCAGATGAACTAACTGTTCTGGCCTATATGTGAGTCAATAGGTTAGCACATCCACTAACTACTGCTCGATACGAGCAGCAGCAAACGGCGATTGCCAAACGAAAATTCGAAAACTACAATCGCGGAATTTGGCGATGTACATCTCAGGCTCTGACAAAGACTATTACGTTTTGCTCGGCGTTTCTGAAGCGGCGTCACAAAATGAAATCGAGCGCCAGTATAAGCGTCAAGCTGCAAAACATCATCCCGATCTCGGGGGCAGTGAAGAGCGGATGAAGTCGCTCAACGAGGCGTACACGGTTTTGAAGAATCAAACTTCAAGACGTGAATACGACGCAACGAGGAAGAAGGATGTTCAGCAGCACTTCGCTGTTTCAGTGACGCCTGCTGCTCAGGACGTCGGTGTATTTGGACACTGTTTGAGCGCAATCATGTGTTTGTTCTTAGGGTTGTTCCTGCTGTTTTTAGTTCGCTTCCAGGGCATCTGGTTTTTGTGGCCCCTGGGGATTCTAGCCGCCCTCGTTATTGGATTCGGCATCCTGATGGCGCGCGGCGCAATGGTCGCCGTCAACTCATCCCTCTCGGACTCGAACCGGTGGCGCAGGCATACTCGAATTCAGGAGATGGCATTCTGGACAGCCGTGGGCGGCGGGGTCTTCGTAGTGTATCTCATGCTTACTAACGAATACTTTTAGCCAAAGACCGGGGATATGAAATTAACGGGATTGGATCTGCTTGTGCTTGAGGTTAACAGTCTCGCGGAATCTCTCAATTTTTATTGCAACACATTGGGCTTTGAACTGGAGACTCAGAACCTCGACTCTGAGCCGCCAACGGCAAGTCTGCGCGCAGGCAGCTTGAAAATCACACTGGCTCAGCATCTCGAAACCATGTTGCGACGAGGTCGGGGCGTTCACTTCTTCTTTGGGGTCGACGATGTAGACCAGATGTACTCACAATTACTCAAAGATTTTCCACAGTTGCCGGCGCCGACCGATGAAGGGTGGGGTGGCCGTTTTATCAGCCTTCAGGATCCCGATAAATACAGGTTCTTTTTCGTTACATGGTCCGACAGCGGCAAACGATAGGCGCATTCAAGTTCTTTCGATGGCAGGTAAACGATGGAGCGACAACATACAGAAAATCTTTTTCGGCGGTACAAAGGTGAAATTGTAAATGTCAAAACCATTTCCGGAGGCATTTACGAAGGCCGGGTGAGTGAAATAACCAACGATTACGTGGGCCTGTTGCTGAGTGATGCGGCACAGGTATTTCTCTTCTTTACCGCAATTGAATCAATTACTTCGACGGATGTCCCCGCATCCTGAGTTTGACCTTATGCACTACGTCGAAAATCCACCGAACCCGTGGTTAACCCACTCAATTGAATGGATCGGTGAACCGCCAGAGGTCAAGCTTGAGGTATTCGAAGAAACCGAAACCAAAAAGATCATCACTCATAATAATAGTCCCGATGTGGGATTCGATTTCACAATCAATTGCTATCGTGGCTGCATTCACGGTTGTACATATTGCTTCAGCAGACCAACACACGAGTATCTCGGATACGGCGCCGGCACTGACTTTGACAGGAAAATTGTTGTAAAGGTGAATGCCCCGACTTTGCTGCGCAAGGAATTAACCATGCCTTCATGGAAGGGCGATGAAATCGTTTTCTCCTTTACCTCAGATCCTTATCTGCCTCTGGAAGCAAATTACAAATTGACCCGGCAATGCCTGGAGATTTGTGCAGAGTTTCGAAACCCCGTCGGCATAGTGACCAAGTCGGCAATGATTCGCCGCGACATTGATGTATTGCAGGAGTTGTCTCGTAACGCTCGTCTCGGAGTGTTCTTTACGATTCCGTTCACTGACGTGGAGATCGCAAGAGCAGTAGAACCATTTGCGCCATTGCCGGAAGCGAGGTTCCATGCGATGGAAGCGCTTGCAGCTGCAGGTATAACCGTGGGCATCGGAATCGCACCGGTGATTCCAGGACTCTCTACTGATATTCCAGTACTCCTGAAACGCGCTAAAGAAGCTGGTGCGCATCACGCATTCATTAACATGTTACGTCTGCCAGGCAGCGTCGCTCCATATTTTGAAGAGCGGCTCAGAGAGAAGCTGCCAACCAAGGCAGATCGCGTCCTCAACCGCATTCGCGAGGCCCGTGAGGGGAAGCTGAATTCAAGCGTTTTTGGAGAGCGGATGCGAGGTAAGGGACAATATTGGGAAGCTACTGAGCGTTTGTTCAAAATTCACTCGCGGCGTCTCGGCTTTAATCACTCACACGCCAGAGCCGCAAGTCATGCAACCACCTTTCGACGGCCTTCCGATCAACCTTCGCTCTTTCAATAAACGGCTCGTTTCAAAAATAGAGACATACCACGCCGCTTTCTTTATAATACGCCGCACCCAACAGTCACAAAATCAGGAGGCAAATGCGATGCTGATCAGGGACGTGATTCGCAACCGTGAGCCTTACTCGACAAAGGCATCTACTACGGTGCAAGAGGCGGCGGAGTTTATGGCTGCTAGAAATATCGGCGCTGTCTGCGTCATCGATGACGGAGGCAAACTGATGGGCGTCTTCTCTGAGCGCGACGTTCTGAACCGGATTGTTGTACCCGAGCGTGATCCGCACCACGTCTGTGTGGGCGAAGTAACAAGTGAATTGCGTGCTGTGATTCGCTGTGACGAAACTCCACATCAGGCTTTGGAACGTATGGAGATGATCGGCAGTCGCCACCTTCCTGTAGTCGATGGCGACCGCTGGGTCGGAATGCTTTCAATGCGTGACCTGCTTCGAGTTGAGCTTGGCGAACAAGGTGACGAGTTGAAACTGCTTCACGAATACATTCAGCATTGAATCGTAGTCTCCTGTTGGCGCATTCGATATCCCCGCCCAGCGCAGTTGTTGTGGAATGCATAGCCTAACCGACAACATCAAGAGAAGCTTGCAGTCGATCGTTGCGGTTGCCCTTGTTCTCTCGTTTGCGTGCAGTCATGTACCTCCGGGAAGAGGCAACGGTGAAGTTGAAGCTTCACCTCAAACACAAAGTAAGTTCTCGGTCCAAACGGTCGTCAGCGGGTTGCAAGTTCCATGGTCCATCGTGTGGGGTCCCGATGGACGAATGCTCTTTACTGAGCGGCCCGGAAGGGTGCGCGTATTCGAAAACGGCAAACTCCGACCTGACCCGCTCTTCACGGTTCCAGATGTTGAGCCGAGCGGCGAGAGCGGATTGATGAGTATCGCTCTTCATCCACAGTTCGCTTCCAATCATCTCCTTTATCTCTCGTATGCTTATGCTGGAGATGGCAAACGTGTGCGGGTTGTGAGATACCGTGAAACTCCCCAGGGCTTCACTGATCTGAAAGTCATAATCGAAAACGTTCCTGCTGCTCAATTTCATGCCGGCTGCCGTATTCGATTCGGGCCCGATGGCAAGCTTTACGTCACAACAGGCGATGCAACGGAACGTGCATTGGCTCAACGTCTTGATTCACTCGCGGGAAAGACTCTGCGGTTGAACGATGACGGCTCTGTACCCTCAGACAATCCATTCGTTGGCCAAGAAAACGTGCGGCCCGAGATTTGGTCCTATGGTCACAGAAATGCGCAAGGGCTCGACTGGCAACCCACCAGCAATCTCATGTTCCAGACAGAACATGGCCCGAGCGGCTTCGATGGTCCAGGTGGCGGTGATGAGGTAAACATCGTCGAAAGAGGTAAGAACTACGGTTGGCCGTTAATCCATCATAAAGAGAGTCGCGCTGGACTGGAATCACCGCTGCTTGAATACACTCCTGCTTGCGCTCCTGCAAGTGGAGCGTTCTACCGAGGTTCAGCGTTTCCGCAGTTCAAAGGAAATTTCTTTTTTGGATGTTTGCGTGGAGAACGGTTGATTCGCGTTGTTTTGGATGGACGCAAAGTTGTAACTCAGGAAGACTTGCTCTCGGGAAAGTATGGTCGCATTCGTGATGTGGCGGAAGGTCCGGACGGTCTACTCTATATCTCCACTTCAAATCGTGACGGGCGCGGCTCCCCCGCAAATGACGACGACAGAATTCTGCGCCTGGTACCCCTCAAGAATTAAGACTGTTCGATTTATCTAAAGTTCAAACTCGTTGGGCTAATATCGCCGTCTTGCTCCACCCGATCGCTTGGGGAGCAGGAAAACGATAATGATGAATAATGCGGAAGTGATGCTCCGTGGTTTGCATGACTTCTCGAGGTGGATGACTTTTGAACCTGAACAGGATCTCGAGAAACCTGCTGGCGATGGTTGGCCGACACGGTAGATGCAGTAGATGACCCCCAGGAGCGATTACTCGAGCGAGTTCCGCTAAGCCATCAGCAAGTGGCACATACTCGAGTGCACCACTCGTAACAACAAGATCAAAAGAATCGTCGGCAAAGGGTAGTGAGAGCAGATTAGCCTGGGAGAAGTTCACATCTCGCGTCCGTCCCGTACTTTCAGCGAGTGATTTTCTCGCGGCATCAATTGAGGTAGAAGACAGATCCAACGCTGTAAGGCGCACTGGAAATCTTATTGCTCTCAAAAGCGCAAGAGTCAACAGGCCCGTGCCGCAGCCGGCATCCAGAATTCGTGCTCCGCGTGATAATGTTAGAGGGTGCGTGCTGAAGTACTGATCGAGCGAGCGCCCGTAGCCGTTCAACTTAAACGTCAGATCGTACACACGAGCGATCCTATCGTAATAGGTTCCAGCAGGAGCCTCCGTTTTACTTGCGGTCAGCGCATAATCCATGGGTCTCTAAACCTCACGAGTCGGGATATCAAATCACGATATGTACTTTGTACAGCGGGTTTGTGAAACGCAGTACTGCCACTATCTACTTAAACGGCGCGCAATTGTAGCCTCCAAAGACCTTTAACTCAACCACTTAGGTGTAGAGGCCGCAGCAGAATTGAGTTTTTTCGACGAAAACCAACCAAACTACGTGTCAAGCGTGAGGAGCTAACCTGATGCAAACTCTGCCTGCAAGAATTTGGGTCGCCAGTCGTTCTCCTGACGAGAATTCTCATTCGAGGAGGACATAACCATGAACCCACGGCGCCTGACACTTGCCTCTGTTGCGTTTGCAGTTTCACTCGCATCAGTGATTATCACCCACAACGCCTATACGCCGGCAAAAGCTTCGGAAAAAACGCCTCCCATCCAGTTAGAGCAGGATTGCTACTCGGTCGAGACTTCAAACGTGGACGTCGTAGTGAATGGCCGGCCGCTCCAGAAGTATGTCGCGCGAGGAAAAATGTACGTGGAGGCGATTGACGGCGCCGACTACGAATTACGTATAAGAAATCCGCTATCCCAGCGGGTAGCCGTAGCACTGTCTGTTGATGGCTTGAATACGATTGACGCTCGCCATTCTTCCGCATGGAATGCGAGCAAGTGGGTCATTGAGCCATACGAGACCCTCACAATATCCGGTTGGCAAATGAGTTCGCGTCGCGCTCGCCATTTTTATTTCACAGGCGAGCGAGATTCTTATGGCGCCAAGCTGGGCCAGACTGCAAATCTTGGCGTTATAACGGCGGTGTTTTACAAAGAACGACAACGGCCGCCGCGACCCATAATGCGATCCGACGGTGCGCAGAATACGCCTGAAGCGCGCGAGAGTGATAAACAAACAAACAGCGGAGCGGCAGGTGTTGCACAGCAAAGGGAAGTAATGCCTAAACGAAACGACGACTATGCTGCCACCGGCATTGGCCGGTCGGTCGATAACGATGTCGTGTGGACCACGATGGATCTAGAACCGCAACCGGTTAGTAGCGATGCGATTCGCTATGAGTTCTACTCGGGCTTGTTACGGTTGGGAATCATTCCGCGACAACGACCCGATGTGGATCCACTGAGACGGCGTGAGCAGTCGGAAGGTTTTGAAGAGCGTCGATTCAGTCCGGAGCCGTAACTATTTGCGGTTCAATTCTGGAGTGTAGAGTCTAATGTATGCGCGATAATTTGCGAGGACCTTCTGCACATAGGCCTTGGTTTCATCGAAACCTATTTCGGAGACGAACACTCCGGGATCGTTATTATTGCCGCGCTTAACCCACCGCGCTACGTTGTCTTCACCACCGTTATACGAGGCAGCGACTGCTTCAGGTAATTCGGGAAACATTTTCGTTAATTCGCGCAAATATTCTGCGCCCACCATGATTGAGGTTTCAGGCTCATAGAGTTGATTCTCGCGCACTGTCGTTAAGCCCGCCGCCGAGGCATATTTCTGCGCCGCATCGATCGTCAACTGAAGTAAACCTCGCGCACCGGCTGGTGATTTGGCAGTGGGACGAAAAACGCTTTCCTGTCGAATCAACGCAAGAATGAAACGCGGGTCAAGATGCGAACGCTTTGCCGCTTTAAGAATCGTGTACCGGTAAGGAGCTGGATATGTGTCGGCCGTACCGAGTATTTGGTTGTCGACGCGTTTTTGCCTGTCCCGGGTAACAGACTTCAGAGTTGACTCTTCGATTTTCAGGAGGTGCTGCGTAGCTAACCAGCCAAAATATGATTCGGCGCTGTCGGGTATTGTTGAAAAGGTACTGAACGCCGCTTCTTTATTACCAGCTTGTTCCAAACTAAACGCTTTGAGATATGTGACTTCACTGGGCGAGGTTTGCACACCCTTCTGAAATGGTTTTCGCAACAGAAGGTCAGCGGTATTTATTGCGCCGGCCCACTCAGATTGAGCAACCTGCAGCCTCAGAAGTGCGAAGATTGCATTCGTCTCCGTTGGAGTTCCCGCAAACCGCTCCCGGGTTCTCGCAACCCATCGAAGAGCCTCCGCAGGTTCGTTGGCTTCGCGGAGAGTGTCAATAACATTCAAGTGCGCAGTTTCTATGCGCTCACCAGAGGGATATCGGGTGATGTACTCGGCGTATGTCGCGGCAGCCTCTGAAAATCTCCCCAACCGGAGTAGGGAAGCAGCGGAATAATTCAGACCTTCACGACCCTCCTTGGTGTTTGGATAACTCCGCGCCAAACGATTGAAGAGCGCATAAGCTTCCGTGTAGACCTTTCCCTGAAAATAGGATCTGCCAATGCCGAGCATAGCTTCTGCGACGCGTGGATCGTTGGGATAGTTTGTAAGCACCGCTTGCCAGTGCATTCGGGCTTCGTCAAATGCACGGTTCGCGAAATAGATCGCGGCGCGTTTCAGATGCTCCTCGATAGGAAGCGGCGAAATGTTCCCTTTGCTGTCGCGAACGGAAGCGTCGCTCCGACGTACTGCGGCCAGAGCGCTTTCGCGCCGCGACTGCCGTGATGGTTCAGGTCCAAACTCGTTAAGTTTGGCCAACCGATCAGATCCAGGCGTTGGTAAGACGCAAAAGAGGTAAAGCGAAAAAAAGACTAAATACTTCATAAGTTACCGATAAAAATACTCATTCGTCAGCTTCGATGATTTGAAATGAGGATTGAATCTTTACGGTTGGCCGCAATGTTGCCGCCACGCTGCAGTATTTCCACTCCGACAGTTCAATCGCCTTTTGCACCGCATCAGGTGAGATGCTCTTGCCCGTTAAAACGTGACGTACAGACATCGATTCATAACTTCTCGGATGTTCTTCGCGCCTAACGCCAGCTACCTCGACAACATAGTTTGTGACGGTCTGCCTCTGTTTCTTGAGAATAGTGATAACGTCAACCGCCGTGCATGAACCCAGAGCGATAAGAAGTAGTTCGATCGGACTTGGTCCCGCAGATCGATCGTGATTCGTGTCGAGAACCAGACCGTGTCCTGACGGTGTAATTCCCACGAATAACTCGTCGCCTGCAAATTTTATCAAAGCCGCATTTGGATCTGGCTTCAGTTCACCCACATCGTGAAGCATAGCACAGGGTAATTTCGTTTTGCGGAGGTTAGTGCGAGGAATTTGTCAAAGCGAAAGGGTAACGTGTGCTATGATTCGACTCCACCTCGTTATAAACCTCCCATATGAGCGTGTGCGAACGCAGCTAGATGCTTCGGCCCAGAGTCGACTTTGTCGAATTGATGGGAGGACTATGGCTGACATACTTGTTGTTGATGACGATCGATTAATACGTGAAACGCTCATCGACGTGCTCGCGATCAATTACGATTGCCAGCAGGCTTCTACAGCCGAGGAAGCCCTCGGATTGCTGCAAGAACATTCCTTTGACGTTGTGCTGACCGACGTATCGATGCCGGGTCTTAGCGGTCGCGAACTGCTCGGTTACGTATTGCAGCAGTATCCGCGTACGCCGGTAATTGTGATTTCCGGTATTACGGATCAGGAGCATGCTCAGGGCTTGATAAAGTTAGGCGCCTTTGATTATTTGCTGAAGCCCTTTCGACTTGAGGTTGTTGAGGAAAGCGTGCGGAGGGCGCTCGCTACTAAACAGCAAACTGCCGATCCAACCGGAAGTGATGATGCGAATGAGCAGGGCGCGTGGAAGATTTTGAAGTGAGTGCGTTGTATCAAGCTGCGACGATCTGTAAGCCAGATTTCTTGATTGTTCCACGTTCACGTTGGATGTCCTTCACCAGGTCGCCAATGCGATCCGCCGTAAAGGGCTTAGCTATCACCCAATCAACGCCGGCGTTTTTTTGTTCGTCTGAACCGACCGCTTCTCCCCATCCCGTGATGACTGCGATTGGTATCATTTCACTTTGTGCGCGGACGGCAGTGGCAAATTCCCAGCCACTCATTCCCGGCATACCGATGTCGGTGAAGACAGCGTCAAACTGATGCTGCTCGAACAGTTGAAGAGCCATACTCCCGCTCTCTGCCAGATGAACTTCACAACCTTCTGCCTCAAGTATTTCGCGCAACAACTCGCGTACAAACTCTTCGTCGTCCACTACGAGAAGCTTGACGAGATCTGAATCCTGGGTACGACCGCTCCGATTAACCATGGTCGCGCCACTCATTTCGTGTTTTAGAGATGGAGTAATGGTTGCAGCGGTGGCAATGGGTAGGATAATTCTGAACTCTGTTCCATGCCCCAACCTCGAATTCACCTCAATCGTGCCGCCGTGCCGTGTGATGATCCCGAAACTTACCGCCAGTCCAAGACCGAGACCGGTCTTTCCTTTAGTTGTAAAGAACGGGTCGAACACTCGTGAACATACATCCACACTCATGCCGACTCCGGTATCTGCGATTGAAATGACGACACTGTTTCCCTGTTCCCGTGTTGAAAGCGTGAGCGTACCGCCTGTCGGCATTGCGTCGACAGCATTGAAAATCATGTTTACGAGGACTTCGCGCAGCTCAGAATCGTCGCCCATAATCGAGGCCTTCGAGAAAATCCGAAGATCGAGATTGATATGCACGTTGGAAGCTTCAGCGCAGTTTTTCCACCGGGGCCGAGTAATCTCGCTTGCGTCCTGTAGTATCTGGTCCACACATATAGAGCGGAAGTCGTGATCCTTTCGTTGACGTGCGAAGTCCTGGATGCGTTTTACAGTCTTCGCCCCGTCTTCTGCTGTTTTTATGATAATTTTCAACCCTCGATGAATTTTCTCTGGATCGGAGGTGCTGAGTAGCAACTGCGCCCGACCGAGTATGCCTGTCAATGTGTTGTTGAAATCGTGAGCCACACCTGAGGCGAGTTCACCAAGCGCAGAAAGCTTTTCAATTTGTGAGAATTGTTCGCGAATGCGCTCCTGCTCCGCAATGTAATGAGACAGCTCTCTCAAATGACGCTCAGCCTGCTCAGCCTGTTCGGCAGAGCTCTCGATGTTTTTCAGGTAAGTTCGGTACGTCCAAAACACAATGCAGCAGATCGGCAGAGTAATTAGAAGAGCATAGAAGCCGATGACGTTCGCGAGGCCGACAATCAAGGCAGCCGCAGATGCGCCTGCAAAATACGTGATTGATGTCCAGAGGTAATGGCTGTGCCATGTATGCCATATCCGTTCACCGGTCTTCAATGCCGCACAAATGGCTACAAGTCCTGAGTTGCAGACGTAGTGAACGATCGCCATCGTACAGATCGCAGCGACGAAGAGAGCAGATACCGGCTGGTGCTGTAATGCGGTAATGTCGCCAAACGCCGTCTGCACCAGCATGCTTGTAATGAAAATGGACAACCCAGCGCAGCTCCAGTTGAATGCAACCGTAGTGGGCTTCTTGCTAAAGCGAAGCGAACAAATTGCTGCCTCAGTGGCAGCACTGATGATCGCGAGTGGTGGCCCGTACAGCAGCAGAATCAGAAAAACAAATGTGTCGGATACCGAGATTTGAGAGCTGAGGCTTGGAATGGGTACTACAACTCTTGAGCTAAGAAACAGAGTCGCAATAAAGAGTACTGCAAATCTAACATCTAACAAGGTGAGGTCCAATCGAGCCACAGCAGACACAAAGGCCAAACTACCAAGTACCGTAATGGTCAGGAGGAATGGTTTGAAAAACCGATGGTTCACTTTCGACTGCTCTGCCATAAGAAGTGGCCGTCTTGTATGCGAGTTTTATTGAACGTGTTTCGTCAAAAATATCGTTGCATAAGTCGCTCTGAACAGATATCCGCAGTTCCTATAGAATGAAATCGCTTTGGTGTTCTTTTCGTTGACGAGTACGCAAATCGATTGAGCATGCGTTAACAGCTTCCGCGAAAGTGCCAGGAGACAATCAGTCGCGATGCCAGAGCCGCGTCTGTCTTCCGCTTGCCATACACCTTCGAGATAGATAACTTCCGGCGTGTAAGAAATCAATTCTGCTTTAAAAATTAGTGCGTCATCATCCATGCACAGCCACGTGCGGCCTTGACGAATTCGGCGAGCACAGCGTTCACGAAACCCGTCAGGGTCCGTTTGAAAAGGATCGACTCCGCTTTCGTCAAATGCCATCCGGGCCTGGATCGGCATTACGGTTTCGATTTCACCCGGCCTGGCGAGTCTAAGATTCGCGACGGGATTGCCAACCGCAATGGGCCAATGTAACTCCAACAAGGCCTCTCGACTCGCTACGCGAAGTCTTTGACGATCGCTCGAACACAGTTGCCACAGCTCTTCGATGCGGTCCTCTTCACCCATAAGCATGAACGTGTCGGGACAGCCTTGGACCAGTCGCGCTAATGACTCCAACGCGCGGTGTGACGCAGTTTCTAGCAACGTGGCGTGTCCAATTAGCGCAACACCTTCGATTCGGCTGTTCATGTCGCGACAGGCATAGAACGTTCCTCGGTTAAGACGGCTGTCGAGCCCGTTGTCCCTGATCAAGCTTGCCATCGCCACAGTGTGAATCGGACGTTCACCAAGAAATGCAAGAATCTCCGGTTCCTGACCTCTAGTCAGGCGCTCGACGTAAACGGAACTTGAAACGGGTAGCCATTCATTAGTGTGTCCGATTCTTAATGGCTCGTTGATTCGTAACATGGGCGTCTATTCCTCTGAACCTGATGTGAGTTTGTTAAAGCTGCTAGTACCGTCCTCACGTGCAGGTAGACATGGGGACAAAAAGCACTTTGCAGCGTCTGTGCCATGATGTTCGCATTAAAAAGATGGTTTAAAGGTAAGGCATATTTCCGTATGGCCATTGGCTGGGCCAGCCGGTTTGACCGGATGCCGCAGGTTGACCGGTCAACTTCGTTAATTTGGTAAAATCAGTTTTATGGAGTTCCCCTCAGAGATTGAGATTTATCGCGATCGTACGTGGCGCCGAGATCCAGAGAGGCGTCTCGAGCATGTGTACGAAGCCGAACGATTCGTCGAAGAAGTCGGCTTTTGTTCTGCTTTGAGAGACTCCCGACATCCTGGCCCTTCACTCTATGTCGCAGTTTGCGGTCGCCGCGATGCTCATATGCCGCGCAATGTCCAAAAAGATCCTGAGAGCAGCCTTGCGTGGACTTTGAAAGACGAAATGATGAGGCGTGGAAAGGTCTTTTATTCCAAGCTGCTCAAGGGGCATGCGAGTCTGGTCGCACGCCGATTACTGCCGTGCTTCAACTCAGTATTTGGTCTACCGGCGAAGCTTGAGAGGAGCATGCTAAGCGCCGACGCACAGAAAATTTTGAAGGTACTCCGGAAAGAGTGGGAAATGGGTAGCCGCGACTTGCGCCAGGCTAGCGGTATAACGGATCGAACTAACTTTGATAGAGCAGTTGGCGAGCTCCAGAAGAAATTAAAGATAGTTCCCGTTGACGTGTTGTACCAACCTTCATTCACATACATCTGGTCCATCCCTGAAGCACGTTTTGAAGATGAATTGAGCAGGAGAGTGAAAAGAAGCGAAGCACTGGCTGAGATAGCGCGGGCATACCTGCTCGGTGCAGGGTTGAGCTTGCGTGGTGAATTAGCACGCGTAACTGGTCTAAGCTCCCCCGAGGCGGGAAGTGGTAATTGGACGCTTGTAGATGAGGGATTTGCCGAGCGACTAGGACCCGGAATTTATCGTTTGAACGATCTTACCGCAGCGTACAAATATCAGCGATAGCGCCCTGACTGTCGCAACCCGGAGATTAAGAAGGCAGTTTATTTCGATCAGTTTCCCTGTCAATGTCGTGCTCAGCGTCACGCATGGCCTGTTGCTCCATCTCAATCATCTGGAGTGCGAGTGGGACTTGCTCCTGTGCCGCTGTTAATCTGCGCAGCATCTGATCGGTTTCGATTTGACTTAAATTACGGCTTGCCGTTGCTTCGATCATTTGCAGGCGTGCCCGTGTTTTTGAAAGTTGTTCAGTAGCTCTATCGCGAATACTTTGCAATTGCTGATGGTCGCTTTCCAGATCTGCGGTCAATGAAGAGACGTCTGCTGGACTCAGTGTCAATGCTCGACCCATCCGGCGCTCGACCTTTAATAACTCGCGTCGCGCGCGTGAGATGATTCGGGAGGCTGTTACCCTGCTAGCTAGAGTTTCACGATAAGCATCGGCGAGTAAGGGATTAGTGCGCTCCATTTCTTTCAGTGCCTTACGTTCGACAGAAGTCAATTCTGTTTTGAACCAGATCAATTCATCCGCGGTAATGCCATCGGCAGCCAACTTGTCGCGTAACCGCGCAAGCCAGCGGCTTCGGTAAACGAGAATCATCAAAGCAATCAGCAGCCCGGCAGCGAAACCGACGCCAAGCGATATCGCCGCAAGCACGAGGTAGAAAGCTGCAGCGTCAGGGGCGGAGGTACTGAAAAAAAGAACTAAGAAAACAACCGTAATGGGTAGCGGCAGCAACAAAAGGCTAATCCACGGCGCAAATGTCAGTGCGCGAGCCGTGGCTACGTCCCTGGTTGTGAGTTTTCCTTTACCGTTGTTCATCGTAACGGGCTCAGTCTTGCCAGCAGATGTTAGCGTTAGCCTATCCTATCCCGCCAGGGGACATTAGGGGTTCTTCTTCGCAGTTGTATAATGCTCAACCAACGGAAATAGAGCTGATGAACCTTATGAAATCAATTTTCGCTCAACTCGCGTATGTTTTGTTGTTAGCCCCAGGACTCGTTTACCCACAAACTATCACTGGTCCTGATTCCGCTCGCAATTCGGGCCGTCCAGTAACTATTCCTCTCACGATCCATTTAAAGGAAAGAACCGAGCTCCCCGAATTGCAAAGCATAGACATTACTGTCACTGAAGATGGGGATCCCCAAAGTGTTTTGTCAATTCGAGCGCTTGGTTCAAATTCACCGATCTCGCTGGCATTGTTGATTCAGGAAGATCTGGTGCCATCCGTGGGCACGGAAATTAAATCTCTCGCCGAGTTTATTCGAAGACTTCCTCGCGGTTCGCGCGTGATGATTGGATACTTGAGAACCGGCAGTCTGCAGGTAAAACAAAAGTTCACCACCGACCTGGACAAAGCCGCCGCCGCATTGCGTCCCCCAATTGGGTTTGCAAGTGCGGGTCCTTATAACCCGTACGTAGAAGTAATAGAAGCAATTAAGAAGTTTGAGGCTCAACCTGCCGGTAGACGAGCGATACTACTGATCTCGGACGGACTTGATATTTCGCGTGGTGTTGATTCCTCAGCACCGAGTGAAAGTGTCGACCTTCAACGATCGATCAACGAGGCACAGCGTAAGAGCATCGCGATTTATGGGTTTTACGCACCGACACTCGCGGCACAAAGCAATCCCATTCTGACTGGCAATGCGCAAAGTTCCTTGTTGAGATTATCAGACGAGACGGGTGGGCACGCGTTTTTTCAGGGAACTGGAGTGCCCGTCAGCTTTCAGCCGTTCATACGCGAACTTAACAAGTCGTTGGAAATGCAGGCGGCTGTCACGTTTCTATCGACGCATTTGCGAAAAGGATTTCATCGCATCGAAGTTCGTACATCAACGCCTGGCATCCGCGTCGCGTTTCCAACAGGCTACTCGCGTTGATACCCTTACTGCACCGTGGCGGGCAAAAGCGATCCACGATGATCGCTGGCAATGGCCCAACCGTCTGATATTTGGCCAATCATTCCGTGGAAATGTATTTCACTGCCGCTAAGCACTAATAAGACGTCGCCGGCATGATAGCGAGGGTCGTCCAACTGGAACCGGATCACGGTAGCTTGACCGTTTTCCTGTTTCACCGGTTCGAACGAAAACTCCTCAGCACCAACGACGTACGTTTGTGAATTGTTAGCAACTCTCTGCTCATCCGGCATTACAAGACTCCTGTTAATAGTTCGGAAATGATGGGTCTGGGGCGGCTAATGATCGTAATCGGCAACAAGGTGGTATTTACCTATGACGCTTACAAGAGAGTAACAGCCATTACCGATTCACTCAACCGACAGATAACCACTACGTATAATCACCGTCGAGGCTATGATCGCCCATTCGCGCCGCGCGGGTAGCGGCTTCCATTCAATCAAAAGTTTTCAAGATGAACTCCGAAGCAAGCTATCGCAGCTGCGGCGTGTGCCGCAAACAATGCCAGGGCCACAAGCCCGAGT
>JBHEMC010000096.1:0-15756 GCA_046262775.1 Pyrinomonadaceae bacterium
CAGTTGAGTGGTTCAGGTGAAGGAGCTTGGTAAGGAAATTGGGCGACCCCGCCCAAGCTTCACTATAGCCTGTGCAATTTTCACTTAAATTCCTGACTGTGGAATTTATATGAATCGTTGTTCAGGGGCCTGGCTGGGTGGTGATGAAAAATGGGCGGGGTCGCGCTCCGCTTGACCCCTTCCTCACTGTCGAATTTGTAAGACTTGAGTGGTTCTGGTGAAGGAGCTTGGTAATGGAAATTGGGCGACCTCCCCCAGCCAGGCAAACTTGCATTCCCCGCGACGAGCAATTGAGTGATCTTCCCTCGTTGGTTCGGGAAACTCACACATCTTCACTCATATGTTGATTTCATTCTCGCCCACGACCGTTAGAGCTGCTTCCAAAGTGAATCGTCCTTCGTACAGCGCCTTGCCGACGATGACGCTGTCGATCCCACACTCGGCGACGGCTTTCAATTGCATTAGGTCTCCGAGCGAAGAAACCCCGCCCGATGCGGTGACCTTGAGTCCCGACTCACGGGCGATCGTACAGGTCTGTTCAATGTTCGGACCCTCAAGAACGCCATCGCACGAAACATCTGTGTAGACGATCCGCTCGACCCCGATTTCCGCCACACGGCGCGCCAGCGTCACGGCTCTTAGAGTTTGTACCTTCTCCCACCCATGTGTGACCACCTGTCCCTGTTTAGCATCGATACCAACAATGAGGTGGTGGCGAGCATAACGGACCATTGTCTGCAACTTCTCGATTGACTCGGCCGCGACAGTCCCAACCACGGCCCGCGTTACACCCAGCTCAATTACTTGTTCGACATCCCTGGTGCTGCGCAAACCTCCACCGAATTGAATCGGAATGTCGACGGCCCGGATGATATCGCGTAGTACCTGGCGATTCTTTGAATTCGGTTCCGCAAACGCGCCATCGAGATCCACGACGTGGAGCATCCTCGCTCCGGAAGCTGCGAACGCTTTGGCCAAGTCAACCGGATCGCCATCATAGGCCTTTGCCGAGTCCTTCCGTCCCTGAGTGAGACGAACGCAACGGCCACTACGAAGATCAATTGCCGGAAGGATCATCATGAGGAGTGCTCGCGAATGATATCCATTACCTGATCAAAAAGTAATGCGTTGGTGGAAATCGCATTACCTCCATGAATTGTGTTTTGGCCTCGCCAATCGGTGAACCTACCGCCTGCCTCTTCGACAATTGGATGTAGTGCTGCGCAATCCCAAACATTCATGACCGGGTCGAGCATGATGTCTGCACGGCCGGTGGCAACAAGAACGTGACCGTAAGCGTCACCCCAGGTGCGTCGTGCGTTAACACGCCTTTGGAGATCTTCTGCCGCAGCACCGAATCCATACTGCTCACAAGTTCCAAAATCTGTAGACAGGAGCAACGCTTCTCCGAGCGATTGTGTCGATGAAACTTGCGCTGGCTCGCCATTCCAAAAACATCCCACCCCCCGGGCCGCGTACACAAGTTCGTTAAGTGCCGGAAGATTGACGACTCCCAAAACAGGATCATCATTGACCTCCAGAGCGATCAAAATCCCATAGAGGGGTACGCCATGAACAAAGGAGTAGGTGCCGTCGATGGGATCAATTATCCAGCGTCGTCCGGACGTGCCGATTCGTTCCGCTGCTTCCTCACCCAGAATGCCGTCGTCTGGAAAGGCCTGTTGAATGGCAGTTCGGAGATACGCTTCAGTTTCGCGATCGGCGTTAGTGACCAGTGAAAAATCCGCCTTGCGCTCCGTGACGAATGAACCTTTGAAGTATTGATTAGCAATTTCACCGGCTTTGCGCACTAAGCTCACTGCAAATTCGAGCAGCGACCCTTGCTCCGTGCTTTCCTGGATCATCTTTTGGATGTTCCATTCGTTCGACGTGAAATCAATTCATCCTTAACTTCGTCGAGTGATACTCCACGACCTACCAGGAGGACGATCAGGTGATAGATTAGATCGGCGCACTCGGATATCAGCGGTTCCTGCTCATCGTTTTTCGCGGCGATGATCGTCTCGCTGGCTTCTTCACCCAGCTTCTTCAGAATCCTGTCCAATCCCTGCTCGAATAGATAGGTTGTGTATGATCCTTCCGGTCGCTCTCTTCGTCGCGACCCGATGAGGTCGTAGAGTTCATTGAGGACTGCGCCCAGACTGTTGACCTTAGCAGCCTCATCGATCTCTTCGCCTCCAATATCACGGTAAAAACATAAGCGCTTACCTGTATGGCATGCAGGACCGGCAGGTTCGACCAGGAGTACCAGCGCATCGCTATCACAGTCTTGTCTTACTTCAATCACACGCTGCGTGTTGCCCGAGGTCTCACCTTTGTGCCAAAGCTCCGAACGCGATCGCGACCAGAACCATGTCTCACGAGTCTCCAATGTCCTTTTGAGGCTCTCGGCATTCATATAGGCGAGCGTCAGCACCTCGGCCGTCCGCGCATCTTGCACGACTGCGGGAATTATTCCGTTCTCGTCGAATTGTATTTGGTTGAATTCAATGCTCATCTCACTGTCACACCTCTTCCACGCAAATAAGCCTTCACTTCCGCGATCTTGAACTCGCCAAAATGAAAGAGTGATGCGGCCAGGACGGCGCTGGCCCCCCCCACCGTCAGGGCCTCGTGAAAGTGTTCGAGGGTCCCTGCTCCTCCCGAAGCAATCACAGGAATTCGCACAGCATCAGAGACTGCACGTGTTAGGTCAATATCGTATCCTTCTTTGGCGCCGTCTCGGTCCATGCTGGTTAAAAGAATCTCGCCGGCGCCCAGTTGTTCACACATCCTGGCCCATTCAAGGGCGTCCCGACCTACTTTCTTGCGACCGCCATGCGTGAAGACTTCCCAACCCTTGCCAGGATCGTTCGGTTCCCGACGTTTGGCATCAATCGCGACCACGATGCACTGGCTGCCAAAAGTCTCAGCGCCCACCGCGATTAAGGTTGGGCACTCGACAGCAGCCGTGTTGAGTGAAACTTTGTCAGCACCCGCTCGCAGCACCGCAAGAACGTCTTCCTTTGATCGCAGACCGCCGCCTACGGTAAACGGAATGAATACTTGGTCGGCGACCCGACGGACCATGTCGATAATGATGTTCCTTTTGTCGGACGAAGCTGTAATGTCCAGGAAGGTGAGCTCGTCCGCATTTTGCTCATCGTAAACCTTCGCTTGCACGACTGGATCGCCCGCATCAACTAGCGAGGCAAAGCGAACCCCCTTAACCACGCGTCCGCGATCAACGTCGAGACAGGGAATGACTCGTTTCGCCAGCAACTTGAATTAATTCCAAATGTCGAATCGGACTCGCTGCGCAAAATTGGAAAGCAGCTGCAGTCCGACCGCCTGACTCTTCTCCGGGTGAAACTGCACTCCGCACAAATCCCCGTGACCGATCACCGAAGGATACGTGACGCCATAGTCCGTCTCGCCCACCACAATCGTTTCGTCACCAACATCGCAGTAGTACGAGTGCACGAAGTAGAAGAACGTGTCATCTTCGATCCGCGACAGTATCGGATGAGGGTTTCGTTTCCTGATCTGATTCCAGCCGACCTGCGGCACGACCTCGCCAAACGGAAGTCGGCGTACTCGGCCACGAATTAAAGCCAGTCCGGTTGCGTTTCCAAACTCCTCTGACTCTTCGAACAGCAGTTGCATACCAACACAGATGCCGAGCAGTGGCGTACCTTCAGCTGCTCGCTCACGCACAAGCGCGTCGAAGCCGCGAGACGATAAATCCTTCATACAAGCGGCGAACGCCCCTACCCCTGGAAGGACCAGTCCTTTCGCTTGACGCAAAACGGCGGAGTCATCAGTTATGGTGGCGGGATTGCCGGTAGCGGCAAATGCTTTCTCAATTGAGTGCAGGTTTCCCACTCCGTAATCAACGATGGCTATGTCCGTCATGGCTCGTTAGAGAGTTCCTTTCGTGCTCAATACTCCCTTGATACGCGAATCAACTTCGACTGCTTGTCTCAAGGCGCGGGCTACCGCTTTGAACGACGCTTCCAAAATGTGATGCGTGTTGCGTCCTCGTAACAGATCGATGTGAAGGTTGCAGCGCAGGCTCTGGGCGAACGAACGCCAGAAATGTTCAGCCAGCTCAATCGAAAAATTTCCGATCTGTTGTTTTCGGGTCTTCACTTCATAGATCAGATAAAAACGCCCGGACAGATCGACGACCGCGCGGCACAAGGCCTCGTCCATCGGCACAATGGCCTCGCCATAGCGATTGATTCCGGCCTTATCACCGACCGCCTGAAGAGATGCCTGACCCAGACAGATCGCAATGTCTTCGACTGAATGGTGATCGTCAATGTGCAGATCTCCACGACAACTGACCTCCAGATCGAACAAGCCATGACGGCTAAAGAGTTCCAGCATGTGATCGAGAAATGGAATGCCAGTGGCAATATTTGAGTTACCATTGCCATCAAGAGACAACCTGACACGGATGTCGGTCTCTTTGGTCTGCCGTTGAATTTCAGCCCAACGTATCTTTGCTTTGCCACTCATAATGATTGCCCTCGGATTGCTTTCTTCCTCCTCCTAGCAAAGATGTCTCTAAGCGCAGTTATGAGCTGATCGTTCTCTTCGGACGTACCGACCGTCACCCGAAAGCAATCGTGTAACATCGGGTACGCACTCACGTCACGAATGAGAATGTTTCGCCGCAAGAGTTGTTTATAGATTGTTGGCGGCGAAACTGAAGATCGAACCAACATGAAGTTCGCTCGCGAAGCCACGGGCGTCAACCCCTCGATTCGTCCTAACTGGGCGAATAGTCGGTTGCGTTCGGCGCGTATGAGACTTATTTGCGGCTTGAGAGTGGTCCTGTACATCTCCAGCGCCACTTCAGCAGCGATCTGCGAAACGATATTCAGGTTGTAGGGAAGAACGGTCTTAGCGATCTCGCGAACTAACTCAGGCGCGGCCAGTAGATACCCGACTCGCAGGCCGGCCATGGCCATAGCTTTCGAGAAAGTCCGCAGCACTACAAGGTTTCGAAATTGTTCCAAGAGCGGGACTGCGGTTTCGTCCACAAACTCGAAGTATGCTTCGTCAACTATCACCAGCCCGGTAGATGTTTGCAGCAACGAAACCAAATCTGGGCGCGGTATAATACAGCCTGTGGGATTGTTAGGTGAGCAGATGATGGTCACGTCGGGATTGGCCGATTGAATCGCAGATTGCAAGGACGGGGAGTCATAAATAAACTCCGGCGTGAGAGGCACACTAATGATCTCAGCACCTAAGACTGTGGCGATTTGCCGGTAGAGAGCAAAGGTAGGTTCACTTATCAACACGTGACTTCCATCGCTAACCGTCGCCATTAACAGAGCTTGGATCAGCTCGTTCGAGCCATTGCCCGCAATGATTCCGTCAGCCGTCCAGCCGCTGTACTCCGCCAGAAGTTGATGCAATTTCTCCGGAACAAGATCCGGGTAGCGCGACCATTGCCGATCCCGAAGCCTGCGCAGCATTTCGTCCTTGATTTCAACCGGCGCATCCCAGGGATTCTCGTTCTGGTTCAGCTTGATCCGGGTCTTCTCAGTCTTGAGTGTGTATGGCGAAAGCTCGCGCACTCTCGATTTGATCGTGTGAAGTAAGTCAGTCATTTCAGGCTTATTAGTACCTAAGGTGCTCTCCGCCTTCTGCGGCTCCGCCGCGCGATGTGCGGAAAAGGCGAAGCCTTGCGCACATCAGCGGGCAAAGCCGTTCAAAAAACAGAAACTGAATCAGCCGCCGCCGTTCCTTTTTGCCGAATCAATGCTGAGCGAGCATGGGCCTCAAGCCCTTCAGATCGAGCCAGCGCGGCAATCATCGGCGCTGCTCTCATAAGCTCCGATGCTGTAAACCTCACCGTATTGGTTCGCTTTACAAAGTCGCGGACACTAAGCGCCGACGAAAAGCGGGCGGCGCCGCTCGTAGGTAACACATGATTAGGTCCAGCCAGATAATCGCCAACAGCTTCGGGCGTTTGGTCACCGAAAAAGATTGCCCCGGCATTGCGTATCCGCGAAGCGATTGATTCCTCGTCGCGGGCCATGATCTCCAAATGCTCCGGAGCAAGCTCATTCACGAGCGCGCACGCTTCCTCGACATTTTCTGTAACAATAATGACGCCGTAATTGGTTAAAGATTTTTCAATCACTGCAACGCGAGGCAGCTCACACATCTGTGTTGCGAGTTCGTTTAGAACCTCAAGCGCCAGTTCCTGGCTCGTGGTGATGAGAACCGACGACGCATCCTCGCTATGTTCCGCCTGGGCCAGGAGGTCGCTCGCGATGAAGGATGCGCGCGCGGTTTCATCCGCCAGCACTACCACTTCGCTGGGTCCGGCCAGCGAATCGATGCCGACGACCCCGTAGACTAATTTCTTCGCGGCTGTCACATAGCGGTTTCCCGGCCCGATGATCTTGGCAACGCGTGGAACGCTTTCGGTGCCATAGGCGAGTGCGGCAATTGCTTGTGCGCCCCCAATTGCATAGGCTTCGGTCACATTAAGTTCGACCAATGCCGCAGCGACGGCTGGATTCTGCTGAAGTGCCTTTGGTGGTGTCGTGACTACAATTCGATCAACTCCGGCTACTTGCGCCGGAACGATAGTCATCACCACCGACGACGGATAGCTTGCCGCTCCGCCCGGAACGTAGACGCCGACTCGTTCGATTGGGATGACGCGCTGACCCAAACTAACGCCATTTGGTCCCTCGGCAACCCATGAATACTCCCTCTCATATTCATGAAATGCGCGGACTCTCTTGATTGCTTCGCGCAACGCGGCGAGCACACGGCTATCTACTCGCGCTGCGGCTTCTCGCAGCACCTTCTCATCAACTCGCAAGTCAGAAAGTTCCAAAACACAGTTATCGAATCGCCGCGCATAATCCACCAGCGCGGCATCACCACGAGTACCCACATCTTCAGCGATTGCTGCGACTTGATTCATCAAGGAGGTATCAAGCGCCACACTTCGCTCCCGAATGCGCTTCAGCTTTGCCGTAAGACGTGTCTTTTCCTTTATGCAGATAATGTCGATAATCTGTTTACGCTGACCAGCGCTCCCTTCAATGCGGAAATGAGTCTGGCAATTACCTCCGCCTTCAATTGATAGCTCGCTCGATTTACCACCAGTTGGGCAGCTGATTGGGCAATCACCTCCGTTACCGTCAGCCCGTTTTCTTGTAGCGTTCTTCCCGTCTCAACCAGATCGACAATGCAATCCGCCAACCCTAACGCGGGCGCGAGTTCCACGGATCCTGAAAGCTCAATGATCTCGACGGGCTGTCCACGCTCACCGAAATAGCGGGAAGCAATGCGCGGATACTTGGTCGCGACTCGCAACATTGTGTGGCCGTTCTCCGGCATGTCCGCTGCTGCGGCGACTGCGATCCGACAAGATCCAAAATTCAGACTGAGTGGCTGAAGCAGATCCGCTCCAGACTCAAACAACACATCTCTCCCGACCACGCCGCAATCCGCAACTCCGTATTCCACATAAACAGGAACATCCGCCGGCTTCACGAATATCATTCGCATTTCTCCTGATTCATCTCGACAGGACAACTGCCGGGAATCGCGCTGCTGGTCCAGACGAAGTCCAGCAGCCGCAAATAATTCCAGGGTTTCGCGTTCCAGTCTCCCTTTGGGAATGGCAATGGTCAGTCCAATGGTCAGCTCGGCCATGAAGCGTTCTCCCCATCAATCCTCACGTTCCGATTCGCAGCGCGAAGTTCGGTGGCCTCCCGAAAGAGTGCGCAGATGTCATCGCCGCCAGAAGAGACCAACACACGATCGTGTTGAGCTGAGAGATCCGATTTCGCCTTCTTGGCCAGCATCTCCGCGAGGGCATCGAGTTCTACGACGAATCCAATCGCAGGTTCTGTGTTGCCGAACTTGGCCGTGAGATTGTCGTAGCGTCCGCCGCCACCCACGCGGCTACCGAGACCTCTGACATAGATCTTGAACGTGAGTCCGGTGTAGTAGTCGAGGCGGGATACGTCACCGAGGTCAATTTCAAAGTTTGCGGACCAGCCGAGCGATTCAATGATGCGCCACAAACTTTCAAGCCGATCGAGGGCCGCGCGAGAACGCGTGTTGGTGATGACCCGCCGTGCCCTGGGGAAAATGTCGGCTTTACCTGACAACTGGATGAGATCAGCGAAGGCCGAAGCATCATCTGCAGATGTATAGACACCAAGAAAGCGCTCCAACTCCCAAACCGCACGAACATCCACCAGGCGACGCAACTCATCTTGTGCGTTTGTATCCAGACCGAGGTTCTCGACGATGCCGCCGAAAATTTCCGCATCGCCGAGAGTGATTACAAAGCCGCGATCGAACTGAAGGGTTCGCATGAATTCCATCGCAATCGCCAGGATCTCCATGTCAGCTGCGGTTGAATTTTTTCCCAACAACTCACAACCAACTTGCGTTAGCTCCCGGCGCCAATCAGCACTTGATCGACTGCGTTGGTGAAACACGGTCGCGGAGTAACAGAGCCGCAATGGCCGATCGCACTTCGCAAACAGCGTCGCGGCCGCCCGCCCAATGGTGGCTGTTACATCTGGTCTTAATGCGAGCAAGTGACCATCGGCGTCGGTAAGTCGGAACGACCGCTGGGCCTCCGTCTCACCCATTCCCTGCTCGAACAGCGAGTAGTAATCAACAGTCGGGGTCACGATTTCCTCGTAAGACCAGCCTTCGAAGATGCTCATTGCACTGGTCTCGATTACACGGCGCGCGCGGGCCTCGCATGCCGAGTAATAACGAAAGCCGCTGGGAATTTTGGAAAGTGGTTCAGTCATAGAAACGCGCTCAGCGGTCAGCGTTCAGCTCTCAGGTTTTTGAGCAAAGATGCCAGCATGCGTTAGACCTCGATCGCTTCGTTCGAGAGAGGTTCGTAAGCAGACGCTTGCAATAGATTCAAATCGCGAGCCAGCAAGAGGTTCGCTGGCTGAGCCCATCGCAATCAGAAGAAACCGCGCTAGTTCAGGATCGCGTTTCGCCCGCAGCCGTCTGCGATATTCGCAGGTATCGAGGAACACGAGCGCCGAATTTGGTTGGTCAGTCCGTATAGCTCGTCCTCGGGAAATGTTCTTCTGATTCGACGCACAGCCAAGCCAGAGCAAGTGCTTTCTCCCAAACCTTAAGATCTCTGAATCCTTCCATGTCAATTCCTCCGCCCGTTCGGGCTTGTTGCGAACTCCTACCGACCGTTGACTGCTGACTGCCGACAACTAAAACAAAAACCCGCCACCAGTTCGACTCTGGCAGCGGGCTTTTGGAACTTTGGTTGAATCCTTCTACTATTCTCGCTTCAGAATCACAACCACAAACGCGCTGCCTAGATGCCAATGATGGTTGGCATGGAGATGCGAATGGTGGCTGTGATGACTTCTGGTGATCATAGACGTGTTCAATGGGTCTTATACTTGATTGCTTCCTCGCCTGTCAAACTTGCGCGCCGCGACTGTCGTTAGCGCATGATATGTCCGGTGAAATTAACAAGTGGAATGTCCGATCTGAGCGGCACGGTTAGCAGCGGCATGACAGGATGCAGTCATGAAGCAACTGAGCGCAGCCGCGGTGGAGCGGGCAATGAAACTACAAGACGTAATGTTACGAGCGCAGGTCGGGAAAATGGCCAAGCGAATCAACTGGTATCAGGCGGCGGAGATCCTGGGGATCAGTTTGCCGGCAGATGCAGCGTTGGAGGACGCGCTTTGAGCTTGAAGGTTACCAGGGCTTGTTTGATGCTGCGCGGTGCCATTGCCTCAACACGGGACATTTTGATTTGCTAACAACAACTTGCGCGTCGCTACTCACGCGTCGCAGCACATAACTACTATCCGCGCATCCGTCCGTGCTTGATATCGCCCCGAAACACGACCAGTCGCGTTCAAGCTGAACAGGACACTGAGGCTCTTCCATCCGAGAACGTCACAAACCATGCTAATGCAGGATGGTCCAACATTCAGACTCTACTCGTTGGTTAAGTCAGTCTCGCCGCGCCTCGTGTACCTCGGGTCCGAGTATCGTCGTTTACTTCCCGTACGATGCGACAATACTCGCATGCCGCACTTTCAAGGCCGCGCGATCTAGAATGTTCATGTTCCCACCGCCGTATTCAATGAATCGTTGCTGTAGCAACTCACGCGCGGCGAGCGTGATCCGATTGCGCTGATGCCCGAACGTATTTGCGACATGCTCCTCGGTGACATCAAAGCGTCTGATTGGACACAGTCGCTGATCACCAACACCAACCACAAAACCTCCCTCCGTATGTTCTATCCCAAGTTCTGCGTGTTAGTGAGCTCTTCGGCTACACGTTTCTGCTCTCGAATTACTCGGCCAAAAATTTTTAGAAGAGCGCTCTTGTCAAGCAGCCCGGCAAGTTGCTCATCTACTTCTGCGTATAAGAAGATTCCCAGCCGATCTAGATCGTGTTCCACATTACCCAGAGTCACTGGTTGTGTGCGCAACAAAGCCAAGAGCTCAACGGCTAATTCCATTCGGCGCTGAAGCAGAACGATCAACTCTGCGTCGACCTCGCGCAAGTCGTCACGCCAATTTTCGAGATTTTCAATCACCGGAGAGAGTCAGTAGCCGACTATTTGACGACCACACCCCCATGTGGTGATGAGTACGCCGCAAGGGCCTCATTAAGGTCGAACACTAAATCATCCGCATCTTCAATTCCCACGGACACGCGCACTAAGTCCGCCGGAGGCGCAAGTCGTTGTCTTAAGTGTTCAGGAATGCTGGCGTGCGACATTCGGTACGGCAAACTGATCGTCGAGCCAACTGACCCGAAACTCACTGCAATCGTGAATAGTTTCGTAGCCTCGACGATCTTCCGCGACACGTCAGCGTCTCCCGTGGTGAATGTCACGACTGAGCCATCCCCCTCAGCTTGGCTGCGATGAAGCTCGTGTCCGGGATGGTCTTTGAATCCCGGGTAAAAGACCTCTCTAATTCCCTTATGCACTTTCAAAAACTGAGCAATTTTCCTGGCAGTGTCACCTTGGCGCTCAACTCTGAGAGCCAAAGTTTTTAATCCACGAAGGAGCAGCCAGGATTCAAATGGACTTAGAGCGGCGCCTTCGGTGTTTTGCTGAAAAGCGATTCGTTCGTAGACAGCTGCATCGTTCGTGATGATGGCCCCCGCTGTCACGTCGCTGTGACCGCACAGAAACTTGGTAGCCGAATGAATCACCACGTCCGCCCCGAGAGCGAGTGGCTGTTGAAAAATCGGCGAAAGCATAGAGTTGTCCACAGCGAACAGCACACTAGCCGCACTCGCTATTTCAGCAAGACCGCGAATGTCACTGATCCTGAGTAGCGGATTGCTCGGTGTCTCAATGAAAATCAGCTTGGTGCGATGGGAAACTGCTTGTTTGACGGCCTCAAGATTGGTGGTATCGACGTAGCTAACTGAGATCGCCTGACGAGACAGAACCTTTTCGAGTAAACGTACAGTGCCGCCGTACAGATCATCACCGGCAATGATCTCGTCGCCGCTATTGAGCACTCCTGTTAGGGCGGTGATGGCAGCCATACCACTCGCAAACGCACAGGCGTGAGCACCGCCTTCAAGGTCCGCAAGCCGACCTTCCAGCAATGCGCGCGTGGGATTACCACTGCGTGTGTAGTCATACTCTCCGAATTCGAGCGCAGTGGGTTGACGGAACGTCGCCGTTTGATAGATGGGGGGAGCAATAGCTCCGTACGGATCATCAGAGGCGTGGAAATGAACGCAGCGCGTTGACGCTTTGAGATTCATGCGACGCAAGCCTCCAATCCTTGAAGCTCCTGCCCAGAGCGCTGACGCACGATGTCGAAGAGATCAGCCATAACAGCTTCCGTTGTTGGCCATCGTCCTGCTCCAGTGCCCGAAACAACGATCGGATCACCAACTGCGGGCTGCACCAGCAAGCGATTCTCGGCCCCGTTGACCTGGGCCAATGAATGATTAAGTGGCAATTCCACCGGAGCGACGCTCGCCTCGATGCGATCGCCAGATTTCCGACACTCGACCAGGAGGCGCACCGTCTTACCTCGCTCTTGATTCTGGCGCATCGTTTCCACATCCATGTGTTCAATGCCTTTTCGGCTCATCGACTGGAGCGGAAGGCTGACATCGAACGCAGCTCGCGCGAGCAGGATTAGCTTCTGGGCTGCATCGATACCATCGAGATCAAGCTGAGGATTCTCCTCGGCGTAACCCCTTTCCTGGGCTGCTCGTACCGCCGCACCAAACGTGCTGCCGGCCGCTAGCTGGTCGAGGACAAAGTTGCACGTCCCGTTCAGGACGCCTGAAAAGCTTTGGAGGGGCCCGTTTTCCTTGGCGCGCTTGATCGTTTCCAACGCAGGCAACACACCGCCTACAGCCGCGCTGTAGTGCAACGACGACTGGGTTTCTTCTGCGAGAATTTCAAACGCTTCTTGAGATCGAGCTATTAAGGCTTTATTGGCGCTCACCACCTTGCGACCCATACGAAGCGATTGTTCGATAAGAGACGCCGCTCGTCTGGTCCCACCGATTAGCTCAACCACGACATCACAAGGTGTCTTTACGAGGCCTTCTAGGTCGTCAGTCATCAGGGCTGCGGGGACGCCAGCAGTTCGCGCTCGTACACCCGTGCGAGTACCCACGCCTGTGATTGTGAATATCCCAGGTAAAGCAGCCAAACGCTCGAACACACCGCCGCCAACTGTGCCACAACCGAGGAGCGCAATGCGCAGCGGGTTGCCAAACGAACGAGATGTATCGAGCCGGTCGGTAAATGGGCCAACTTCGGTGGTGCTGTTAGCGCAGATGCGGGCGATGCTAAATCGAATCCTGTTGGCACAAGCAAATCGAACTGCTTTCGCCTGTACGACTGGACCACCAAGGCGAACCGCTGTCTCATAGCTCACTTCCGAAAATCGGGACGCACGCACAGAAGTCGTAGCAGGATCGCTGGTATAAAGGCCGTCGACATCTTTGATTAAGACACAACGAGCTTTGAGTTGTTGGGCCAGAAAGAGGGCCGTTAGATCCGACCCACCGCGACCAAAGAGCGTCTGGTTATTGTTTTCGTCGCGTCCGACAAACCCTGGGAGCACCACCACCGCGCGTCGTGCGTCAGCTAACAAGCGTGAGGCGTCAACTGATATAGGTACTGCATCAATACCTCCACCAACCGTTCGCAGATTTACCTGCACTTCATCCAGCAGACGAGCCGGAATGCCAACCTTATGAAGCTGCAGGGTAAGCAGCGCGGAGGATGTCGTTTCGCCGGTGGCAAGCAAGCTCGGCAAAACCGATTTGTGAGGTCGCTCGCAGACTCGCTCCGCACGACGCAATAGTTGATCGGTGGTGTCGCCAAGTGCCGAAACCACCACAACAACCTGAGCGCCATTTCGCCACCAGCGGTAGATCTCATGGACTGCTGTTGGAAGATCGTCTTCATTCTTCAACACCGAACTGCCAAACTTTAAAACTACGACATGTGATTGCTGTTTCATGTATGACTCCGATGTTCTTTATAATTTGAGTGCTCTTTGCAGATCCCAAATCAAAATGCGCGGATCTTCCAATCCTAGTAATAGACGAACCAGACCCTTGTAAGTGCCCGCCTGAAGCGCAAGCGTGTCAAAACCCTGGTGGTCCCCACCCAAGCCACAGTTGCTCAGGTTGAAGTCTCGGTCCCGTGGAGCTTTTTCTTGTGTTGTCACCATCGCAGTCTTCCGAGATGGCGATCAAGGCTTGAACTTCTAAAGTTGAGTGCGGGGAAAAAAAAAGCCCGCGCCTCAGAGTGCGCGGGGTTTCCGGTGAAAGCCTGGAAGAATCCTAGCAGCTCTTTAGCAGTTTTTTACGTGGAGCAAGTTGCCCTAAATCGCCACGATAAGTCGATGTCAAAGACTACGTACTTGTTATATAGCAGGCTTTGTTCCTTCAATCAAGCGCCGAGACTACGGAAAGCAATCCCTTTTTGTCCGTTCCCAACGACTCCCTGGTCTTCAGTGTTCTTCGATGAAGAACACGAGAAAGTTTCGGCAAGACCTTCTTCATTCGGTTCGATTCCGATCGCCGCCGATGTTTTCGATAACTTACAAGTAGTAACAATTTCAAGAAAATTGCACAGTGGGAACTTTTGAGGAGGCCCAATTTACTGACGCTCGCAACCTGCCTCTCCTCTGATCAAGGCGCCATGAAATTTCGCATCCGCGTCACCAACAGGGTGGCGCGGCCCTGAATTCTGAAGAACAAAATCGGCCGACAACGCCGACTGCTCGGCCCGGCCTGACTGGCTTCCTTCAGAATAATGACTGAATGTCAGTCGAAGTGACCGCCTCATCGGTCATACGAATGCGAAGCGGTCTAACCATTCGGAATTCACGCCTACTCGGTACCCCTGTTGCACTCAGTCGTTGAACTGATCCTTGTGCGAAGACCGCTCTACTATGCAGTTTGCGCTCTGAACCGACCTCCGTGATATTAGTTCTTGTGCCAACGGCATATCGTTTGCCATAATGCGAGACAGCGGCGTAAGTACACTGAGTTGCCTCATTCACTCTTTGTACTGAAAGAAGCCCTAGCCTTTAGTGCTTATCACCTCGGCTGATTTTCCACGAGGTATGAGTCAGTCCTACAAATGTGGAAGGTAGACGTTCAATCATGATCGTCACCGGGCAGATGTGTGCCCGTGAGCTCCTTGCCTTCCAAATTCAATTACCACGATTAACGATTCGCTTAATCGTCTAACCAATGATTTGGAGGTCAGCCCAGTGCCAAAGCCAAATTTAACACGATCATCATCCGTCAGATTTCTTGCCCTGGTCTTGCTCGTCGCGCTGGTTGTCGCCGGACTTAGAGTTCCGAGGACAGCCTATGCAGCGACACAACGCACCTGGACGGGTGCTCATCCACCAACCACTTTGAGTAACCCTGTCAATTGGGCCGGTAACATTGCACCCGCAGCGGGTGACGATCTGTTTTTTCCTGCCGGTGTCAAACGCAAATCAATCAGGAACAATTATCCGAATCAATCGTCTTTCAATGCGTTTAACTTCTCGGGTAGTAACTATAATCTGAGGAAGAATTCGGTAACGCTTACGGGCGGTATCAATACATCCAACCCGACAGGCACGAACCAAATCTCGCTTTCGATTCAATTGAGCGGTGCGCAAGCGTTCACATCCGGTAACAGCGGCACCACGCTCATTTTGAATGGACAAGTGAATCTAAACGCAAACCTGCTCACACTCACTGGCGCCGGAAACGTCATCGGCAATGGCGTGGTGAGCGGCACAGGTGGAATTACAAAGAACGGCACTGGCGTTTTGACGCTAGCTGCGAATAACACTTACACCGGCGCGACGACGTTGACCGCGGGCACTCTGCTCGTCAACGGCTCACAAGCCAGTAGCGATGTTATTTTGATTGGAGGAATTCTTGGCGGAACAGGACGCATCGGGGCACTCTCAGCGCCCGGCGGGGCATTGAAACCTGGCTCATCGGCTGCGCCCGGTATTTTGAGCACCGGCAACGTATCGCTCACTCCAACATCATCGTTCATCGTCGATCTTGATGGGACCAGCCCAGGCACCGGTTACAGGCAGCTCAACGTGAGTGGAACAGTCAATCTCGGGGGCAGTCTCCTCGATGCCTCTGCTAACTTCCAATCAGCTGTCGGCGACACCTTCACAATAATAAGTAACGACGGGAACGATCCAGTTGTCGGGACATTTGCAGGA
>JBHEMC010000097.1:0-15745 GCA_046262775.1 Pyrinomonadaceae bacterium
GTTTACGGTGCATATGCCTGCGCTTTTTTACAGTCTATGGCCCACGGCAACGGCCAGATCTTGCGATTCATAAGTTTGCCCGGCTGATAGATCGGGGTGAGAGGATTTCAGTCTATGGAGATGGCGCCACTCGTCGCGATTACACTTACATCGATGACATTATCTCTGGTGTGATTGCAGCGATAGATTATGACGCGACGCCGTATGAAGTGATAAATTTAGGAGAGTCAAGGACGGTCGAATTAAAAGAGTTAATCAGTTTGATAGAGAAGGAACTGGACATGCGTGCAAAGATCGATCGTTTGCCGCTGCAACCAGGCGACGTTCCTCAGACGTTTGCCGACATTTCCAAGGCGCGCAGAATTCTCCGCTATGAACCACAAACACAGATCGAAGACGGCATACGCAAGTTTGTCGAATGGTTTCGGCGAGGTGAATAACTACTAACGCAAGTTGCCATTCAATCTCAATTCAACTTCAAACTCTCCGTAATTCAACAGCTCAGGAAGGGATCAAGCGCAGCGCGAACCCGCCCAAGCTTCACTAGCCTTCACTCCACTAGTCAACCTTGAATGTTGAATTTAGGGTAATGGAGTGGTTCAGGTGAATGCTGGGTGGTGTTGGAAATTGGGGCGGGGTCGCGCTCCGCTTGACCCCCTCCTGACTGTTAAAATTATGTGAATTGAGTAGTTCAGGTGAGTTGAATTATCTGGTTGAGTGGTTCAGGTGAGTTGAATTATGTGATTGAGTGGTTGAGGTGGATGCAAATGAACACTCCGCTGGCTACAACTGGAAGTCGAAATCAATAAATCCGGTTACCCGCTTTGGAGCGCCATCGATTACCACCGGTGGAAAACTCCAGTTGCGCGCAGCAGCCTCTGCCGCCCCTTTTAATAGTCCGGGTCCCTCTGACCCAATAACGGAGAGTGTTCCCTGCTGGTCTATGCTGACGTAGACCCTCACTGCCCCAAACACGCCATTCGACTTTGCGGCCGCTGGATATGTGGGGGCAACTCGCTTCGTTTCACGACCATTCAGGAGTCCGACGCTTACCGGCGCTTCTTCAGTTTTGGTGCTCGATCCGGGTTGTCCGCCGTTCTGTGCTGTGCTTGCTGGCGTGTCTGAACGCGGTGTTGTCACAGAAGAATCGTTCACCGAAGCTTGATTTCCCAGAGCGGCTGGACGATTGAGCGATGCAACCTGGATTTGTGCTGACGCGAGCCGTTCTCGAGCTGCCGCATACTCCAGCTGCCACTTGTCGCGATCTTCGTTGTCTCGCGCAACCGTTGTTCGAATGCTAACCACGTCTTCCTGTAAGGCCAGTGCATCATAAGCCTTGGCCTGGTTCCTGGTAATTTCCCTTGCCTGCGCAACCATTCTCTCAAGCAGGTTGCGGACTCGGTCGAGATCAGACCGAGCTTCCGGCGGCAGATCACTGTCACCCAGGTTGATACCGAAACTCCTGTACCTGGCGAGATGCGAACGAACACCATTAATCATTTGCCCTGCCATTGCGAAATAAGTTCGAACCGAATCGTCTTTCTGCGCGTTTCGCGCCTGGAAGGCTTCCTCGAGCAACGCCTGCGCGCGTACATAATTCGCTTCTTCCAGATATATTCCCAGCAACATCAGCGTGGTGACGTTACGCATCGCCAAGTCGTTCGTGGACGCCCTGAGAGACTCGAGTTCACTGGCGGCTGCCTCCAGCTGATGTGTTGCAGCGAGAGCACGCGCGCGCTCGATTCGCATCTGTACTGGATCAACCGATGGCGTATCGGGTGTAGTGATAGACGATTGTGCGGCCGCGTAGGTGGAAGTGATTAGAATTAAGACCGTGGGGACGATGATACGAACATTTAGAAAAAAGAAAGAACTCAAATTGCGACTCCCTGCAGCACAAAAGCGAGCCTATGCTCGCTTTTATCGGTTAAATTTTATGCCTCATTATGATCGGATGGACAGGTCGATGCAAGTGGTTCTTTATTGCTTCCTGTGGTTCAACCCTTCTGATGGCCCGCCGCACAGGGACATCACTCACAAAGTTACTGTTCTGGCAGGTTTAAGCTCTTCATGATCTTTTCTCGAAATTGGGCGGCGTTCAATTTGATCTTGGGTTCGTCCAGGGTAAGCAGTCGCCGATCACGCATAACTATGCGACCGTTGATAACGACAGTCTCCACGTCATTCGCTTTCGTCGCATACACGAGATCCGAATAGATGTTGTAAAGCGGGATCTGATTCAACGCGTCGCGCTCAATGATCACAAAATCCGCCCGCTTTCCTGTCTCCAATGATCCAATTTCCTTTTCCAGGTGCAGGGCCTGAGCGCCTCCAATGGTGGCTAATTCAAATGCCTTCTGCGCCGAAATCACTTTGGGATCGCCGCTGAAAACCTTGTGAAGTTTGGCGACCGTATCCATCTCCTCCCACATATTTAGATCGTTGTTGGATGCAGCACCATCTGTTCCCAGGCCGACCAGCAACCCTTCATCAAGCATTCTCGGCACGGGCGCAACGCCGGATGCAAGCTTCATGTTTGATTGTGGGTTGTGAACAACACCCACTCCGCGTTTTTTCAAGATCTCGGTTTCACCCGGCTGCGGCCACACCATGTGGGCAGCTATGACGCGATTGTTGAGAAACCCAATCCGTTCGAGGTAAGCCACCGGGCTCGCTCCTTTAGCCTTGATACTGTCGTCAACTTCTCGTTTCGTTTCCGAGATGTGCGTGACAATTGGTGCGCCAGTGCGATCGGAGAATGAACGCGCTGCTTTCAGATGTTCCTCCGACACTGTGTAAGGGGCATGCGGCGCTATGGCCGGGATAATCAGATCGTTTCGTTTCCAATGGCTGACGAAACGCTCGACGTAAGCCATCGCTTCCGCATTAGTCTTGTTGTCCGCCACCGGAAAGTCGATCACGGTTTCGCCTAATATTGCACGCACTCCTGCCCTTGCTGTTTCATCTGCGATCGCATCTTCGAAATAATACATATCGCAGTAGGTCGTCGTTCCCCCGCGAATCATCTCGGCAAGTCCTAATCTTGCTCCTACACGCACAAACTCTTCCGATACGTTCTTTGCTTCTGCCGGAAAAATGTACTTCGTAAGCCACTCCTGCAGATCGATATCGTCGGCGAGTCCCCGAAACAGGGTCATAGGAATGTGCGTGTGACCGTTGATCAGGCCAGGAACGATCAATTTCGTGGCAGCGTTGATTCTGTGGGATGAGCTAAAGCCGTTCTGAATTTCTGACCTCGATCCAATTCCGACGATACGTCCCGCGTTGACGGCAATTCCTCCGTCGTTGATGACACGCCGGCTCTCATCCATAGTCACGACTGTACCGCCCAGTACTAGCAAATCCACAAACGGGTGTCGTTGACGCTTCGTTTGGGCGGTTGCGTCTGATATTGAGCTCGAGACCATGGCAAAAACCGTCAGGCTAATCAGCAAATGCTTTCGCATAATTTTTGATCTGCGTGGTTCATAACGTAGGTTCAAAAAATTGACGGGTACACGCGATGCTGAGGTGATCTGGTGTCAACAGTTTTTAACCCCGGCTACTTGGCGTGGTTAGGTTTTAAGAACCTTGCATCGAATGCACGGGGCAGCAGTTCTTCTATTTTGAACTGTTCGGTGTCGCCGGTAAGATTTGCAAAAACGATTTTTGCGTCGCGCGCAAACTCCCAAATAATTTGACGACAGGTTCCACAAGGCGGAGTCAGCCTTTCCGTGTCGGCTACCACGGCAAGGTGCGTAAAGTGATGCTCTCCTTCTGACAAACCCTTCCAGATCGCGACGCGCTCTGCGCAAACTGTTAGACCGTAGCTGGCACTTTCGATGTTACAACCTGTAAAAACCTTACCACTCTCGGTCCTTACGGCCGCCCCAACAAAGAATTGCGAAAATGGTGCGACCGACTTGTCACGGGCACGCAAAGCGGCTTCTATCAGCGGCCCGAAATCATCATCGCTCAAACTCGACCCCCCACTGTTGATAATGCACTGGCCAATTTCTCCCGAATCTTCCCACTCAACAAACCAATGCTCACAAGATTATGACCACCTTCAGGAATGATTACGTCAGCATAACGTTTTGACGGTTCGACAAATTGCATGTGCATGGGTCGTACAGTTGCCAGGTATTGCTCGATAACCGATTCGACCGTTCGACCACGCTCTGCAATGTCACGTCGCAGCCGCCGAATGAAGCGGATGTCATCGGGTGTGTCGACGAATACCTTGATATCCATCTGCTCCAACAACCGCCGCTCAGCAAAAATCAGGATACCTTCTACTATGACGATAGGCTTCGGATCTACCGCGCGGGTCTCGTTGAGTCTCGAGTGCGTTTTGAAATCGTAGAGCGGCAGTTCAATAGGTTCACCCGCCTTCAGTTTCCTTACGTGATTTACGAGCAAATCATTATCGAGAGCGTCCGGATGATCGAAATTTGCTACCTGCCGGTAATCGAGTGGGAGGTCCTTGAGATTTCGGTAATAGGAGTCCTGCTGAATGAACACAACTTCACTGGCGCTCACCGATTCAAGAATGCGATTTGCAACAGTTGTTTTGCCCGACCCGGTACCTCCGCAGATGCCAATAATCATACGTGCACTCATCAGACGCGCGTGCTCAGCCGCGTCACCACGCGTCTTAGTAACTCGGTAAAAGCTGAACTGACGCGATTGCCGGTCTCCATTACCTCTTCATGATTGATTGGTTCGTCACTGATGCCCGCAGCCATGTTCGTAATACACGAAATACCCAACACTTCCATATCCATGTGTCGTGCCACAATAGCCTCTGGTACGGTACTCATACCAACGGCATCTGCACCCAGATTTCTTAATAAGTGAATCTCCGAAGGTGTCTCATAACTTGGGCCGGCAAGCGCGGCATACACCCCACGTCGGATCTCCATTCCCATCGCGCGACCTTCCGCGATCGCAAGCTCCTGAAGCTCTTTCGAGTAGACCGACGACATATCCGGGAAACGCGGTCCAAACCTCTCATCATTAGGACCGCGCAATGGATTGACTCCCATCAAATTCAAGTGGTCGGTGATCACCATTAAGGCGCCTTGGGTCAACTCGACGTTTATTCCGCCGGCGGCATTGGTCAAGACGACGGTATTGATTCCAAGCAACTTGAATGTCCGGATTGCGAAGGTCACTTCGTCAAGGCTGTAGCCTTCGTAATAGTGGACGCGACCCTGCATCGCCAACAACGGCACCTGTTCAATCTGGCCAATGACGAGGCGGCCTGCGTGTCCGACTGCAGTTGAACGCACAAATCCGGGGATCTCATGGTAAGGGATTGCAGCTGGATCAGTGAAGTTGTCCGCAAAGCCACCGAGACCACTGCCAAGGACAACAGCGATGCGTGGTTCGTCAGTCATGCGGGCGCGAATCGTACGCGCTGCATGCTCCGCTCGTTCATACAAACTCGAACTTGCCATTCCCTCAACCATAACTGACACCACCTCCCCTATTTTTCCTTCTGATAGGGAATGCCGAGGGCTCGAGGGGGATGTGATGAACCGATGAAACCAGCCAGAACAATTATAGTCAACACGTACGGCACCATCTGCACAAACTGAACGGGAATGTCCTCACCTGAAGGGAGTTTTACAGCACCCTGCAGAACGTAAGACACAGCTTCAGTAAAACCGAATAATAGACAGGCGAGCATGGTTTGCACCGGCCGCCATTTGCCGAAAATTAAGGCTGCGAGAGCAATGAAGCCTCTACCCGAAGTCATGTTGCGCGTAAACAGCGACGACTGTCCGATGGATAGATAGGCTCCGCCCAGACCCGCAAGAACACCTGCAAGCAGAACGCCCGAGTATCGGATTCGCTTTACACTCACACCTGCTGCATCAGCCGCTTCAGGCATTTCCCCAGTAGCACGCAGTCGTAATCCGAAGGGCGTGTGGTAAAGGACGTACCAACTCAGCGGGACCACCACCAGGAAAGCGATGACAATTGGCGTCCACGGGATCAGGTGTTCTTTCGGAATCTGTGGTGTTGAGCCAGACGAAAGAAAAAACGCACCGCTCAGAAAACCGGGAACGCCGATCATGAGAATATTAACTGCAGCTCCACTCACGACCTGGTCTGCTTTGTAACGAATGCATGCGACTGCATAGATGAATGCAATGAATAGTCCGGCACCCATTCCGGCCAACAATCCGACCCACGGACTCGCCGCGCCGAGATGGAGCTTACTGTCTGCCGCATAGGTCACAGCCGCAGCAGTAAATGCTCCGGCTAACATTTTCCCTTCCAGCGCGATGTTGATGACTCCGGATCTTTCGGAGAACATTCCACCCAGAGCAGCCAGCACCAGCGGAGTAGCGAGTCGTATCGTAGAAAAAAACAGCGCGATCGTGAATAGGTCTCTCATTCGTTTACACCTGTGACCGCTTGAGCAAGCCGAAGCGGCCGAATGAACCACGGAAGAACGCTTCTGCCGCAACGAAGATAATTATTATTCCCTGTAATACTTGAACAATATCTTTCGTTACATGCTCCGAAAAGCCATCGACGTAAATTCCGCCATGCTGTAACACTGCAAACAACAACGCGGAGATAATGACGCCTACCGGATGATTTCTACCCAACAAGGCGACGGCAATTCCTGTGAAGCCGTAGTTGTCGGAAAAACCATCGTAGTACCGATACCGGTAACCCATGACCTCATTGATCCCCACCATGCCCGCAAGTGCACCTGAAACTGACATGGCGAGGACGATCTGTTTTCTAATGGATATGCCGCCATATTCGGCTGCAGTTGGATTACTGCCGGTTGCACGTATTTCATAACCCCACTTCGTACGCCATAAGAAAATATAGACGAGACCACAGGCGAGCAGCCCCAGGATGAAGGCGACATTCAGGGGAATCCGTTCGGGGAATCCATGAATGAATTTGCCGAGCCGGGGGATGTGTCCGCCCGCACCGATTGGAGAGCTCTCCAGAATCGGATCGCCTGGAGTTCTGTAGTGGTATTGAGTGAAATAGCTGACGAGAGCAATCGCAATAAAGTTCAGCATAATCGTATTGATTACCTCATGTGAACCAAATTGCGCCTTTAACACGCCCGGAATTGCGCCCCAGAAAGCGCCGACCAGGACGGCCGCCATAAAACACATTGGCACCAAAAACCAGGCGCTGAGATCGGCGAAAGTAATGCCAACCCACGCGGTGGCAAACGCAGCGATGTACAGCTGTCCCTCTACCCCAATATTGAAAAGTCCACAGCGGAATCCGACGAGGACGGCGAGTCCAGTGAAAATCAATGGTGTTGCATAAAAGAGCGTGTACCCGATTCCATCCGGCCAGGAAAGGGCGCTGCCGATCAATAGTCGATACGCTTCGAAAGGATTATCGCCAATGAGGAAGACCAGGATACCGCCGACGACGAAGGCGGCAAGCACGGCGATGAAAGGGAAAATGAGCTGGCGCAGGAGTGTCATTGTGGTTGCTGTTCGGTTTTGCGTCTTTGGTTGCGGTACTTGTTTGAGTCAATGGGTGACGACGAAAAACCACAATCCAGGGTTCAATGTCCTCTAGTCATTAGCAATCCAATCTCTTCCATCGTTGCGACCTTTGGATCCACTTCGCCGACAATTCGTCCCTCATGAATAATGAGCAAGCGATCGGACAGACTTGTCACTTCTTCCAACTCCGCAGATACCAACAGAATCGCGCAACCCGCATCACGAAGGGCCACTAACTTGCGATGAATAAACTCGATTGCTCCGATGTCGACTCCCCGGGTCGGCTGCGACACAAGGAGAAGTTTTGGTTCGACACGAAATTCCCGTCCGATGATCAGCTTCTGCTGATTACCACCCGATAATGACCGCGCAGCTAACGTCGGGTTATTTGGACGAACGTCAAATGATTCGATGATCTCAGCGACCCGGCGATGGATCGCCTGCTCATCGAGAAACACGTCTGCAGTGACGATTGGCGCTCGATAGTGCACACCAAGAATCGCATTTTCAGCAAGCGTGAAATCCAGCAATAGCCCTCTTCGATGTCGGTCTTCGGGAATATGGGCGATACCAAGTTCACGTCTTGACCTGGCGCCCAGGCCCGTGATGTCGCGGTTTTCAAATCGTATTTCGCCATCAAGACGTTCCTGATTAGTCAATCCTGCCAGGGCTTCCATGAGTTCTGTTTGTCCATTGCCTTCGACACCCGCAATGCCAACGATTTCACCTTTCCGAACCGTTAGAGAGACCTTGTTAAGTCGTGCTCCGTCAGTGCCGCGAACAGTTAAATCGGTGACAGTCAGCTCGGCGGAACCAACTTGCGGTTCTCGCTTTTCAACGCGCAGCAACACTTCTCGACCAACCATCAGACGCGCAAGCTCGGCCGCGTTCGTAGTTTTTGTGTCGAGTCGGCCGACAACCTTACCGTCGCGCATTACAGTTACTTGATCTGAGATGGCGAGTACCTCGGAAAGTTTATGAGTGATGATGATGATCGTCTTGCCCTGTTCGCGCATGCGACGCAGGATGCCAAAGAACTCCTCGACCTCAAGCGGGGTCAACACAGCCGTCGGCTCGTCGAGTATTAACAATCGGGCATGTCGATAGAGAGCCTTGAGAAGTTCGACGCGTTGTTGCTGGCCAACAGAAAGATGTTCGACGACGACGTTTGGATTTACCGCAAGCTTGAATTCTTCTGAAAGATGTCTGATCTCGTTTGCAGCACTCTTCAGATCGAGCGCCACTTCACTGCCGGGCTCGGCGCCAAGGACGATGTTTTCCGCAACTGTCATCGGCTCAACCAGCATGAAATGCTGATGCACCATGCCGATGCCCAGTGCAATCGCGTCGTGTGGTGAACTAATTTGCCGGGATTCTCCGTCGACTATAATTTGTCCACTATCGGCAGAGTAGAAGCCGTACGCGATGCGCATAGCGGTGGATTTGCCCGCGCCATTTTCACCGACGATGGCATGTATCGTCCCAGTGTCAACGGTGATGTTGATATGGTCATTGGCAACGACGTTACCAAAACTTTTAGTGATGTTGCGCAGCTCAAGCATCAGTGAGCGGATTTTATCGTCGACATCTACTCCGCCTTTGGCCTTTGGCCTTAGGTTAAGTTTTAGGCGCTAACGGCGGAACGATCCTGATTGAGCGCAAGTAGGCGTTCAGTTTGCGCGTCAGTTCAGCTATTAGCGGAATCAGATCTGTGGTTTCCTTTTCTGTGCGCAACTTCCTTTTATATGCGCGCCTCAGCCAATGGTTTGTTTCGTACAACGATCCGCGGGCCACTCACAAGAACCGCCGTATCTCAGGACCTGTGCCGCGTCCGCTGCCTTCCGCGATGTTTGCCCGATACTATTTGCCGCATTTACATCTGCGCGCCTACGGTCTGCTTCGCTAAGAAATCCATCGGACCGCGATTTTCCAAATGCTGTCCGAGAGCCTTTCCTATAACTATAAATAGCTAGTTCCCCAGGACCGAATAAATCAAAGGCCAAAACCGAAGACCAAAGATTATTATTGGCCCATTGCATCCGTCACTTTAATCTGACCGGCGATAATCTTCCGCTTTGCCTCTTCCACGCTCTGGATCGATTCCGCGGAAATCAGGTCTTTATTGTTTTCATCGATCGCGTATCCAACGCCGTTCTTATCTAATCCGAATACGTGCAGACCTGCCGTGAATTGATGGTTCACTACATCCTGAACTATCTGGTACACAGCATTATCAACGCGCTTAACCATGCTCGTGAGGACAAATCCAGGCTTCACCATGTTCTGATTGGAATCGACCCCGATGACGAAATGAGTTGCTCGTCCGTTTTGTTTGCCCTGTTGTTCGACTGCATCGAATGCGCCGAGACCGGAGTTGCCGGCCGCGGTGAAGATCACGTCGGCTCCTTTGCCGATCTGCGCCAACGACAACTCCTTTCCTTTACCAGGATTGTTCCAGGCTCCATCAGTTACTCCCACATAGTTCTGAATGATGCGAATGTTTGGGTTTACTGCCTTGGCGCCCTCTTCGTAACCCTTCTCGAATCGATGAATCAATCCGATGTCCATACCTCCCAGGAAACCAATGGTGCCTGACTTCGACGTTTGCGCCGCGATCATTCCAACCAGATATGAACCCTCATGTTCTTTGAAGATCAGAGAGGCGACATTCGGGAGATTGCTGACGCCATCGATAATCGCGAAGTGGATATTTGGATAATCCTTCGCTACTTGTTCCATTATCGGAGCCTGAGCGAAGCCAACCCCAATGATTAAGTCGTAACCACGTTCGGCGAACGCACGCATCGCTGGCTCAATCGACACAGGTGTTCCCGGCTCGATGTCACGCAATATGATCGGGAAGTCGTTCCCGGCACGCCTCACTCCTTCCCAGGCTGCGGCATTGAATGAACGATCGTCCTTTCCTCCAATATCAAAAACGATGCCCACATGAATCTTTGATTTGTCGTCTGTTGCGTAGCTTTGCGTACCGCAGCTCGACACAAAAACAGACGCGATGGACATCGCCGCAATCAAAACGAACAACTTGTATTTCATTCGTTGATTATTTCCTTCACCAGAGACAATTGCCCAGTCGGCGGTTCTTCGCTGATTGTGTAGGCAACCATGATTCGTCGTGCAGCCTCACGCGCCTTTGATTCGTCTCGGCAATAGAGGATGCCGACCGGTTCACCCGCTTTGACGTAATCACCTCGCGCACATTCCGCAAGATAACCCACCGTTGGATCCACGACATCTTCGATGCGCACTCGTCCACCGCCGATCGCTGCTATCGCGTGTCCAATTTCTGTCGTGTTGATGTTGGTGATGAATCCGGAGCGCGGCGATTCTACCTTAACTGACTCAGCGACTAAAGGAAGAATGTCAGCAGGCGAGTCGCACACTCTTGCATCACCACCCTGCGCCGCGACATTGCGTCGCAGGCATTCGAGAGCGTCGCCTGCTTCCAAAGCACGCTGTAGTCGAACGCGCGCCGCGTCAACCGATTGCTCAACTCCTGCAAGCACCAGCATGTGGGCCGAGAGCTCGAGAGAGAGATCCAGCACGGGTCTGACTCGGTCCGCTACTCGACCTTGCAGGATCTGGATGCACTCCATGACTTCGAGCGAATTTCCAACCGCTTTCCCGAGCGGTTGATTCATGTCAGTTACAAGCGCTCGTGTTCGAATACCGCATGAATTACCTGTGCTTACAAGGGCGTGTGCCAAGGCTTTGGCGCGTGCTTGATCGCGCATAAACGCGCCATTGCCCACTTTGACGTCTATGACCATTGCATCGAGTCCGGCCGCGCCTTTTTTGGAAATGATTGAAGCCACTATTAACGGAATTGCTTCGATGGTCGCCGTCGCATCGCGCAGCGCGTACATCTTCTTGTCGGCGGGAGCTAACTCGGCCGTTTGCCCGGCCATCGCGTACCCCGCTTTCTGCAACACGCCTCGGAATTCTGTAGCTGTCAGATTAACTCGGTATCCGGGAATTGATTCGAGTTTGTCGAGTGTTCCACCCGTGTGTCCAAGCCCGCGACCTGAAATCATCGGCACTAATACGCCACATGAAGCAACCAATGGCGCAATGAGTAGCGAAGTTTTATCGCCAACGCCACCAGTTGAATGTTTGTCGGCTTTAGGTAAGGAGAGGTCGGAAAAATCGAGGATGCTACCTGACTGCAGCATAGCCTCCGTAAGGGCGTGCTGTTCCTGATCAGTCATGCCATTCAGATAAATCGCCATCAATAATGCGCTAACCTGGTAGTCGGCGATCGAGCCCGTCGTGACTCCGGAAACAAAAAATCTGATCTCCTCGCGAGTCAATTCCTGACGGTCTCTCTTTTTCCGAATAACGTCCTGAGGTCTCAAGCTGGTTTTCCTAATTGGTTTCCATTAAAACCGCGGCTTGAGCTGTGACTGCGAGCCCTTGTCCTACGGCATCGACTCCCTCACCCGTTTTTGCTTTCACGCTTACGCACCCCAATTCAACACCAAGAACCCCGGCGATGTTCTGACGCATCGAGTCGACATAACTTCTTAAGCGTGGCGTTTCAAGCATTATTGTGGCGTCAACATTCACCACATGCAGATTTCGTTCGCGAGCCAACCACATGACGCGCGAGAGTAGTTCAAGACTATCGGCGCCGCTCCACTGTGGATCTCGATCAGGGAAATGCACGCCCAGATCGCCTTCACACAATGCGCCAAGGATCGCATCGGCGATCGCATGCGAGAGAGCATCGGCGTCAGAATGTCCGTGTGCGCCGCGCTCCGCCGCGATGTGCACGCCACCCAGAACAAGCGGCGAACCTTCAATAAGGCGGTGGGTGTCGTTGCCGATGCCGATGCGTAACATGATCTAAAACGGCTGTGGGTTTGTGGTCTGGGTCTGTGATCCGTTATCGCTTCTTACGAGAGTGGCCGGTGCGGAGAAACAACAACTGACCACTGACAACGAATTATGGGGAAACCTAAGACCAAAGACCTTGGTCAACTCTTCAACAGCATCTCTGCGAACATGAGATCTTCCTGAGTCGTAATTTTAATGTTGCGAGCGCTTCCCTCGATTGTCCTGACGGCGTGGCCCAGTCGCTCTACCAGCAAACTATCGTCTGTAAGCGATGGGTCATTAACATCAACGTCGTCATACGCTCGGCGCAACAATTCATACTCAAAACACTGTGGCGTTAGCGCCCGCCCAAGGTTACTGCGGTCTAGCGTCTCAAGAACGATACCATTCGCGGTATGTTTTAGCGTGTCGGTAACCGGCGCAACAAGGATGGCAGCTCCCGTCGCTTTCGCGAGTTCCACCGTCTGATCGATTTCATGGACGGCAACAAACGGCCGAACACCGTCGTGTATAGCAACCACCTCAGCAGTAGCACTCCGTACTGCCATCACTGCGCGTTTAACCGACTCTGCGCGTGTTGCACCTCCCGGCAGAACCTTCGACAATTTCTTCAAGTTAAACCGGTTCGCGAGTAAGAGAAACTCTGTCGTCGCTGTTGCAGGCAGAACAACAAACACTTCGTGAATCGAGTTGGATTCTTCAAATGGCCTGAGCGTATGAAAGATGATTGGAACACCGGCGAGAGGTAAAAACTGCTTGGGCCTATCGGTCGCCATTCGACTGCCGCTTCCAGCAGCCGCAATAATCGCGATGTTCATGAAAAGAAGATCGAGCTGAGCGAGCTGGACGCTATGCGTGACGGCAGTCGGTTCTGCTACCGGATCGTGCGTCTCGAGCTAGCTTTCCGTAATCGGCTCAGAATCGGTGATTCTAACTGGCCCCGGGATGCTACGCGTGTCGCGAGAAGGTCGTCGAGTGCTTCCGTTTGTACGGTGCTCACCATTGTGCATTCCATTTTCACATTCTTCCCACAACCTGCCGAAGATCATCTTGCCGGCGGTTGTTTGGAGCACGCTGGTTACGGCGATATCCGTGTTTTTGCCAATCAAGCGCCGCGCATTATCGACCACAACCATTGTTCCATCGTCGAGATAGGCGACACCCTGGTTATACTCTTTGCCTTCTTTCAGGATAAACACTCTCATTGCCTCTCCGGGCAAGACCACAGGTTTGAGGGCATTCGCCAGTTCATTGATATTCAAGACGCTAACGCCGCGCAGTTGCGATACCTTGTTTAGATTGAAGTCGTTCGTGACTATGACTGCGTCTAACTGCTTACCCAATTCGATCAACTTAAGGTCCACTTCGCGTACTGAAGGAAAGTCGGTTTCAATGATTTGAATATCGAGCGAGCTGTTGTTTTGCAGCCGATTCAGCATGTCTAAACCGCGCCGGCCGCGTTGTCGCTTGGATGAGTCGGGCGAGTCAGCCACCTGCTGTAATTCGCGAAGAATGAATTGCGGAATGATCAGTGTTCCGGTTAGAAATCCGGTTTCAGCAACATCGGCAATGCGGCCGTCGATAATTACCGAGGTGTCGAGAATTTTTAGATCCCGTCGAGTTACCTTGTCGCTAAAGATACCGCCGAGGGCCGATAGTTCGAGATAGTCACCCTTGGCCGCACCAACCATCAACCCGACGTAGGCCATAAAAAATGTTAGGGCGAGCGTCAGGAAAGTCTTCACTTCTGGAGCGACAGCCATCGACTCCTGACGACTAATCAACGAACCGATCAGGTAGGCACCGATAATTCCAAGAATTGAACCGACAGCAGCACCAATCAAAGTTTTTAGCGTTGCGCGGCGAATGCGGAGCTCAAACAATATGATGCAAATAGCAATCAGGGCGCCCACACCCGCGGAAATCCACGAATCTCCAGCGACAGGCCGGAGCACGTACCCCGCTGCAACTAAAATGACGGTAAATATAAGTCGAATAATAACGACATCTGCATGCATGACACGGGCATACTATCACGCTAACGAACACACCGTCACCAAGAAACCAACCGTTTACCGGACCCTTTCACGCGGCGAATTTTATTGCGTTAGAGTGGGCAACGGGCCGCTTGCGGCGTGTGGAGCATTACGATTAAATGAGCACCATGTCCAAATCGATTCTTCTTTCACTGCTGCTGTTAACATGTTGGGCATGCTCTCGCAATTCAGCACCCGCCCAGGCTCAAGGAAACCAGGCTTCGCAAAACATCAAAAGCGAGCTGCAGTACAAAGTGCCTGAAGGATGGGTTATCGAGCATCCGACGTCCAGCATGCGAGCCGCGCAATATAAATTGCCGAAGGCGGCTGGTGACGAGGACGACGCGTCGCTGGTGCTCTACTATTTTGGCCAGGGGCAGGGAGGGTCAACCCAGGCAAACATCGACCGTTGGATTAACCAGATGAAGCAACCTGATGGACAGCCCTCGACTGACAAAGCAAAGTCGGATTCATTAACCGTGAATGGATTGAAAGTGACTACTGTCGACGTTTCTGGAAGGTATGCCGCGGAGATGTCGCCAGGCAGCGGTACATTTAGCGACAAGCCAAACTACCGCATGCGTGCTGCCGTCGTTGAGACACCTAAAGGATCGTATTTTGCGAAACTGGTTGGCCCAGCAAGAACGATCCAGCAATGGAATCAGTCGTTCAACGATTACATCAAATCGTTCGAGTTCAAGTAGACAAATTCACCTCTGGGAACAAGATGTACTCTCACGGGCATTAACAGTCACTTCGGGCAGGTCTTCAAGAACATTATTCGCCGCTAATCCATTCCTTTTATTCTTTGCGTAGTACCCGAGCGTGTAGTGTCGACGCAGGTCGGATGTGGATGTTGTATGCTTCACTGGCTAATTCTGCGGTCCTGGTCATTTGTGCGGTCCCACCGCAATTGTTAAAGGTTCGGCTCAGTTAGATCAGCGCCCTAGTGGAAGAACGTTGAAGCGAACCAGAAGAGTAAAACTTTTCTGATTCGCCTCATTCGCGTAAATCTGCGGCTTACCCTAGTTGGCAGCTCGATTGCTAGTGCTATTCGGAGCGGTTGCCGGATTGCCATCGAGATCGAGCACTGTTATTGGAGCGATACCGGTCGCCTTCAGTGGTCCTTCTACCGAAGCTCGGTCGCCCACAATCACAATGGCCAGGTGATTAAGATCGATGTATTGCTTTGCGACTCTTAATAGATCTTCCTTAGTCACCGCTGAAACATTCTTCGCGTAATTTTGATAGTAGTCATTGGGCAGTCCCTGAACTATCAAACTCGTAATACTGCCGCTGATTGCCGACACTGAACTGAATCGCTGCGGCAAACCCTGAATGAGTGAG
>JBHEMC010000098.1:0-15678 GCA_046262775.1 Pyrinomonadaceae bacterium
ACATAGTGGGGAGATTGACCACTGATAGCATTTACTCATTGGGACCTTGAGGAGGGGTTCCAAAAGCATATGCTCACTGGATGAAAGTTGATGCAGCATTCAAAGGTTGATACGGTCAGTCGCTGGCGGGCAGTCGCACTGAGGCGGAAATTCTTAAGGGTCGAAGGAATACCTCGCAATCGGCAGCGTCATCGATGGCGGGATACAGCAGCAAGTGGAATTCGACGTCGAGACTCTGGAACGCGCTGCGAATCGCGAGTTGAACGATAACGAAAAAGAACAGTTTTGTAGTAACCAATTGCATCGATGGACATATCTCGGTTCGGGCATGACCCACGAAAGAATTCTAGAAATCTTGGAAACGCGTTATACCAAAAGCAAGGCAGCGTGTGGAACGCGTCTCCGCAAATTTCTGCTAAAGCTCGCCTCATAACGCTCGTCGAAGGGGTGAGATGTTGGAGCAAATTTGCTCTTCGCTGCGGCGGCTGAAAGAGTGGCGAATCGCAAGTCGGAAGGTACACGGGGAGGGTCATTGTTACTGCACAGAAGTGAGGATTACTAACCCTTCCGTGGGTAAACTTTCCAAAAAATTGGTGAACTCGTCCGGAAACGATGAGCGCTTTTCGCGCCTGGGACAAGTTGGGCACTTTCTGACGGAGCGGCGCCAAAGAAGTACAAGGAACTGATGGCAACGCGGCTGCCCTTACCACTCAATGCCCGCATTGCATCCAAGTGCATCGCCAGGAGGCAGTCAGGGCAGGTGCGATCGAGTTGGAGCTAGCCGAGACTGTTCGCCGAGGTTTAACCTTGGCGCATGGTAAGATCCAGCTCGAAACCAAAGCTATTACCCAGACTGCCTAAGTATCGCTTTTCGTGAGCACCGAACACAGCTTCGAGAGGTCGATATTCCCACCGGAGACAACACAAACAACCTTTCCTGGACCGGCAGCACCCGACAAAGCACAAGCAACGGGACAAGCACCTGCTCCTTCGGCCACTACGCGGTTGTGTCTGGCGAGCACTCGCACAGCCTGAGCAATCTGTTCCTCTGAAGCGACAAGTGCACCATCAATTAGTTCCTGAGCTCGATCCAGCATTTGCTTAAACACCGACTTGGCGCCTATTCCATCGACAAATGAAGGCTGGTAATCGATTTCCACAACTTTGCCTGCCGCCAAAGATGCACCAAGTGGAGCAGCCGTCACTACTTCCGCGGCAAAGACTTTGCAGGACGGCCGCTTTGCTCGAATTGCCGATGCAATACCGCACGTTAGGCCACCACCTCCCCAGGGAATTACAACTGCATCGACGTCCGGCAGATCTTCGAGTATTTCAAGTGCAATCGTTCCGTTGCCGGCCATTACGTGAGGATCGTCAAACGCATGAATAAACGTCCCATTAACTCCCGCATACAAACGTTGCTCAAAAACTTTCCACCATTCGTCGAATGGCACCTGAATAACCCTTGCACCTAGCCGCTCGATCGCCTCCAACTTTGTGCCTGCCGCCGTTTCAGGAGCAATGACCGTGCAGGTCACACGAAGGTGTCTTGCTATCCATGCAACACCCTGCGCCATGTTTCCTGCCGAAGCAGTAACGAGTCCATCTTCCAGTTCGTCAGGCGAGAGCTGGGCAATGGCGTTAGCCGCACCGCGAATTTTGAACGAACCAATTGGTTGCAGGTTCTCAAGTTTCAGGTAAATGTCCGCAGCGGCTGATTGAAGATTAAGCGGGACGAGTGGGGTACGTATTGCAGATCCTGCAATCGTCGACCGGGCTGCTTCGATCTGAGCAAGAGGTATCATGATAGTTTGGCTGTTATTGAGATTTGGTGCCCTACTCTAACCTATCGCACCCGAAAGCGGCGCTGTAGAATTCTGGCTCAATGAAAACACATTACGATATCGCTGTTATAGGTGCAGGCGTTTTCGGCTCCTGGATAGCTCACCAATTTCGCCGCGCGGGTACCGCAGTTGTGTTATTGGATCCGTATGGCCCCGGAAACAACCGCGCAAGTTCAGGCGGAGAGTCGCGCATTATGCGAATGGGTTACGGTGCCGATGAAATTTATACACGTTCAGCCGAACGGTCGCTCAATTTGTGGCGGACTCTTTTCGAAGAAACCGATAAGTCGGATCTATTCAGACAAACAGGTGTCCTATGGCTTGCCAGAGATAACGACGCGTACAGTGAAGCTACCGTCGCAACTCTTCAAAGGGTCGGCATAAATTTTCAAAGATTCACTCGAGAAGAACTCCGTCAAATTTATCCGGAATTCGAGTTGGGCCCGATAACATGGGGCATTCTGGAACCCGATAGTGGCGTCCTGATGGCTCGACAGGCCGTACGCGCCGTGGTCGCGGATGCACAATCAAATGGACTCGCATACATTCCTGAAGCAGCCGTTATACCCACTGGATTCAAGACAATAAATTCTTTGCGGACGGTCGCTGGAACGGAAATATTTGCCAACCAGTTTGTCTTCGCGTGCGGAGCGTGGTTACCGAAATTGTTTCCAGATTTGCTTGGTGAGTTGATTCATGTGACCAAACAAGAGGTGTTCTTTTTCGGGCAACTCGCCGACCACGATCCTCATAGGAGGGAACTGCCGGCGTGGATTGATTTTAAAGATCTTGTCTACGGTCTACCGAATTTAGACAATCGCGGTGTGAAGATTGCTATCGATGCACATGGAGCAGACTTCGATCCTGACACGAGTGACCGGTTGGTTTCGGCAAGCAGCATTACAGCAATCCGAACATTTCTTGCCGAACGTTTGCCGCAACTAGCACACGCTCCAATCACGGAAACACGTGTTTGCCAATACGAGAACACTTCAAACGGGGACTTTGTCATCGACCGGCATCCCGCGCACGAAAATGTTTGGTTGGTCGGCGGCGGATCCGGTCACGGATTCAAACACGGGCCTGCGGTTGCTGAGTATGTGGTTCAGTTACTCCGTGGAAATCGACAGACTGAGCCGAGATTCACCCTGGCCACGAAAAGAAAGCTACAAGACCGCGAAGTCTACTGATTAGCTATGGCTTTGCTGTTGAATTGTAATCCTCGAGCAGTTTTTGCGCCCGAATGCTTGGACTAATCAACGCCAACTTTTTCGTCGAGTCGTAACCGCTAAAGACTCCCACAACCTCCGCGTTCTCGTTGTAAACGGGGCTACCCGAAAAGCCGTCACGACTGTCGATCTTGACAGACCAATACTGCTGATCACCCAGCATGTATAGTCCATAAAAACTTCCGTGGCTTACGATCTTATCCCCGTGAGGCCGGGCTATTAGAAACAGCGCATCATCTTTCTCAGGCGCTGTTTGGAATTTAGGCGGACTTGTGATTTTCGTGCTGCGGCACATCTCAAGCAACGCCAGATCGCCTTCCTTATCAACCCTGATAACGTGAGCGCGACAGCCGTCAACAAACACCTTCACACTGAGTTCGTCTTCCGGTTTAAAACCGAGCATCACTTTCTTTGTATTACTTAACTTTCCTGAAATCACGTGATACGCGGTCATGACAAGCCGCTCGCCTACGACAAATCCCGTGGCGTAACCATTCGGACCGACGTCGAAAAGTATTGAGATGGCGTGCTCAATCGCGTTCTGTTCCTTTTTCGAAAACTCCAACTCCAACGACAACGTGTAACGCTCCTGTTGTTTCAGGCGATCTCTGGATGCGCGATCGGCCATGCAGGTGGATGCAAATAGAAACGCAGCAGTGGCCAAAGAGGTAACACTGAATAGCTTTCGTCTCATCGTGGCCTCCGTAAAGTGTCCGAAAGATTCATTGTTCCGCCGCCTGCCTTTGCAGGTCGTGCGAATGATGGTTTGTCAATTGCTTCGTGAAACCAGAGGGACGTACCTGTCTGGGCAGCTGCGAGTCGACTGCGCCAGAGTTATGCAGTGAATGCTGCCAGGTATTGAAGGACCGCAGCATTCTAGGTTGCGTCTCGCTGAACTGCAATGGCTTCGGTCCGTTGGGGGCGTGTTTGATACCGTTGAGGTGTCGCGCTGCTATTTCAAATTCGCGGAGTTTATTTCGCAGACGCGCGGTATTGCTTTGATTCCCGTAAATGGGAATATGCGGAGTGCAAGTAAACAATCCTACCGCCGACCATAGTCGCGACAGGCGCCCCGGTAAAACGGCGGTCGTTGAAGGGACTGTTTCTACTCTTTGACCGCGATTGCCTGACGTCGAATACCCATTCCAGTTGCGGATCGAGGATTGTGATGTCTGCGCGAGCTTGACGACCCAGAGTGCCGCGGCCAGCCATGCGAAATATGCGGGCCGGATTGGTTGCACACATTTGCACCAGGCGGTCAGTACTGATCAGGCCGCGATGAACCAGATCAAACGCGAGGCCAACTGCGGTTTCGAGACCGGTAATCCCAAACGGCGCCTGATCGAATTCCAATTCTTTTTCGTCGAGATGATGTGGAGCATGGTCTGTAGCAATGGCATCAATGGTCCCGTCGCGCATTGCTTCAATGATCGCTTCCACATGTTTTTCGCTGCGAAGCGGTGGATTCATCTTCGTGTTTGTGTCGTAATCTGCAACCGCTTCATCAGTCAGAGTCCAATGATGCGGCGCCACTTCGCACGTAACAGTTGCGCCTTCATCTTTTGCTCTTTTTACAGCCTCCACCGCGCCGGACGTAGAAACGTGCGCGAGGTGAACTCGAGCACCGGTCAACTTCGCAAGTGCGCAATCGCGAACTGCGTCCATTTCTTCTGCTGCCGCGGGTATCCCGCGTAGGCCCAATATCAACGACCATCGGCCTTCATGCATTACACCGCCTGCACTTAGTGAAGGTTCCTGACAATGATCAACGACCGGCAGGTCGAATCCCCGTGCGTACTCCATTGCTCGACGCATCATGCCCGCCGTGGCAACAGGACGACCGTCGTCAGAGACGGCGACGATGCCGGCGTTTTTCATCTCGCCCATTTCCGAGAGTTCTTTACCGAGACTTCCTTTGCTAATAGCCCCGATCGGAAACACGTTCGCGAGTTGCGCGGCCATGCCCTGTTCGATGATGTAACGAGTCACTGCGGGATTATCGTTAACCGGATCTGTATTTGGCATGGCACAGATGCTGGACCATCCACCGGCAACCGCTGCGGATGCACCCGTGGCAATCGTTTCTTTGTACTCCTGACCCGGCTCTCGCAAGTGCACATGAAGATCAATGAAGCCGGGTGCGACAATCAATCCGGTGGCATCAATTACCTGTGCGTCCTCAGGAAGCGCCTCGGAACGGTCGGCTAAACCCAGCACGCGATCCCCTTCTATGATTAGGTTCTTGCCGGCATTGATTTGTTGAGAAGGATCGACGACGTAACCGTTTGCAATCACCAGCTTCATTCTTTATTCACCTTGCGCTCACGTTTGCCCTTCTTCACTGGATGAAGACTCGTTTCAGTGGCTACCGCACGACTTGAGCCCGCCAGCATGTAGAGCACGGCCATTCGCACAGCAACTCCATTGGTAACCTGGTCGAGAATCAACGACCGACCACCATCTGCAATTTCAGAGGAAATTTCCACGCCGCGATTCATCGGACCAGGATGCATGACAATCGCGTCGGGAGCCGCCAACTCAAGGTGACGCGGGTGAAATCCGTAATGGACCGCGTACTCGCGCATTGATGGGAAGAATGCGGCGTCCTGTCGTTCTCTTTGAATACGGAGGATCATTACGACATCCGCGTCACGAACTGCTTCCGTGATAGAGGTTTTGATGTCAAGTCCGCTTTCGACAAATTCCGCGAATTCAGCGGGCACAAGCGTACCTGGGCCACTGATACTAACCGTCGCGCCCAGCTTTGTGAGCAGGTAAATGTTTGATCGCGCGACACGTGAATGAAGGATATCGCCGATTATGGCGACCTTCAGACCATCGATGCGGCTTTTGTGCTCGCGTATTGTCAGGGCGTCAAGCAACGCCTGCGTAGGATGTTCATGAGAGCCGTCGCCTGCATTCACAATTGGCGCATTGCACATTCGTGCGAGATGCTGTGGCGCACCCGCCATGGAATGGCGGATGACGATGCAGTCCGGCGCCATTGCTTCCAGATTTCTGGCCGTGTCGAGCAAAGTTTCACCTTTCGTAACGCTGGATGTCGAAATACTTACATTCACGGCGTCCGCGGACAAACGCTTTGCTGCGATTTCGAATGACGTTCTGGTACGAGTCGAAGGTTCAAAAAAAAGATTGATGACGGTGCGACCACGCAGGGCGGGTACTTTCTTGATCTCACGTTTTGAGATATCGCGAAAATTCTCTGCTGTGTCGAGCAGATAATTGATCTCGCCAACGGAAAGTTCGCGAATACCTAAAAGATGTTTACGCGTGTATGTTGTTTCCATTGAACTCATCCGATCCACAGGTGACAAAAGCTGGGCCGCGACCACATTTTATGTCGCACATTGGGAGCAATGGCTTCAAAGTTTGTCTAAAACATTCGAAAGCGATTGGTTAATACCGGGCGCTTGTTTCCAATCTGCAACACCGAATAGCCCTGTTCCGCTGTCCTTGTTATTTGCTCTTTCAGCCTCCTATGAAAATGCTCAGCAACGTAGGGGCGGCCACTTCGGTCTGCTAGTGCTTGCCCCTGACTAATATATTCCACGCCTTTGGCGCTGCGTAACGACAGCTCTTGAGCCTTCCAGCTTGAAACTGAAGTGCTGCCGGTAATTGCCTTGCTCGCCTCCAATATCTAAACGTATAAAAAAAGCGGCCACTGGCCGCTTTGTTTTCAAACCGCCTCAAGCGACGGTCTCTCAACGATCACCACGCCCTCTTCTTCATCAAATTCCTGGAGCATCACCTTTATGATTTCGCTTTTCTTTGTCGGCACCAGTTTACCGATGTAATCGGCCTGTATTGGAAGTTCCCGGTGCTCCTTGCCGCGATCGATCAGCACTGCCAGTTGCACTCTCCGTGGCCGTCCAAAGTCGATCAGCTGGTCCAACGCTGCGCGAATTGTTCGACCGGTAAAAAGCACGTCGTCGATCAGCACAATATTACGGTTTTCAATATCGCCGGGTAAATCGGTTCTATTAACGACAGGTTTGGCGCCGACGGTGGAGAGGTCATCACGATAGAGAGTAATGTCAAGCACGCCTACAGGCGGACGTGATCCTTCGAGGTCAGTGATCTTGTCTGCCATGCGTTCAGCAAGTGGTACGCCACGACGTCTGATACCAACTAGAAACAGATCTCCTGCACCATGATTTTCTTCGACAACTTCCGAAGCCAGACGTGCCAGCGCGCGATTAATGCGCGGACTATCCATGATGCGTGCTTTCTCCACAAAATCCATGCGAGCGGATACTAACAAGAAGGCTTTGAGGTGACAAGTTAACGAATTGCCTCATAAATAATCTACTCGAAAGTGAATCGTTGCCTCAAATAAGAAATCTACTCGAAATGAGAGAGATTAACCCCGCAAGATTGAAGCTAAGCAGCGGGGTAGAAAATGAGGCTGACGATGAAGGAACGGAAACGGATTGCGGAGGCGACGGCAGGTCGTTACCGCAAGGTTGGCAAGAAAGAGAAAGGAGAAATTCTGAATGAGTTTGTGGAGTTGACGGGATTCGCACGCTGTTATGCGGCGCTGGTATTACGCAATCAGGGTCGGGTCGTGCAGGTGAATCGAAAGTTGCGGGTACGCGGTGACGTGGGCAAGAAGTTGCCACGGCCCGGGCGCGGACCGACCTATGATGAGCAGACGGTGAAAGTCTTGATCCAGGTGTGGCGGTTGATGGATTACATCTGCGGTAAACGACTGGCCCCCATCCTGGGCGAGATCGTCGAGCGCTTGCAGCGGCACAACGAATTGCGCTGTGACGCAGCCACCAGTAAGAAGCTAGCGCGCATGAGTGCGGCGACTATCGATCGGCTATTACGACCGGAACGGCAGAAGTGCCAACTGAAGGGACGGGCGCACACCCGGCCTGGGACCTTGTTGAAGCATCAGATCCCGATGCGCACCTTTAATGAATGGGATGAAGCGCAACCAGGCTTTCTGGAGATCGATCTGGTGGGCCATGACGGCGGCGTGATCGACAGTCATCATGCCTTTACTTTGAATGCTACGGATGTGGCCAGTGGGTGGACCAGCAGCACGGCTTTAAAGAACAAAGCGCAGGTCTGGAGCCTGGCGGGAATCGAGAAAATCCGCGCACGCGCTCGCGTCCTTATCGCAAGAACGACAGCTGCTTTGTGGAGCAGAAAAACTACTCCCGTGGTGCGACGCGCGGTTGGTTATCAACGCTTTGATAGCGACGAACAGTTGCGCTTACTCAATGAGCTTTATGAAGTGCTGGATCTTTACAATAACTTCTTTCAACCGAGCATGAAACTTAAGTCGAAAGAACGTCAGGGAGCACGCGTCACCAAGAAATACCACCAAGCCCGTACGCCCTATCAACGACTCCTGGACTCTGATTACGTCTCTGAGGAAATCAAAGAGCAGCTGCGCGCGCGTTATCGTTTACTGAATCCAGCGCAGCGCAAACGACAGATTGAAAAACTACAACAGAAACTGCTGGCCACCGCCGTTAGCACAACCAAGACGAGCAAACGCCAGCGGGCAAACCACGAAGCGCGCAAACCGGCTGTGGAAATGACGCGCCTGCGGAAAGCGACAAAAAGCGTCGCTTCCCCCAAGCGCTTGGAAAAATCCGGCAAAAAAGCCGCCTGACTTTCCCACATTCCCACAGCCACTCCTGGACATGAAGTGAAGATGAAAATAGAAAAACTTTAGTCGTCTTGCGCCGCGTACGCTCGAGCGGCACACTACGAAGCTCTAAAACCCACCTACCATTTCGAGTAGATTTATTTATAAGGCAATAGGCGCCATTCTTGATAGCTTGCCCTCGGAGGTGGCTCTCGCCGCGCACGCCTTTCTTGTTTTTCGGCGAGGGCTTCAACTTCCTCAAGAAGAAACCTAACGAACTTGGCTCCATTGCGTATCCTTGTCAGTTCTGATGTTCCAGCACCACCGTTCAGCACGGTCTTTCTCGAGCATCCGATGATTGCCGCCACTTGCTTCGCGTCAATCCTAGTCTTTCTCTTGTTCATCAAACTCATGAGTAGCGTTCCTAGCTCCGTGTCCTTTCAGGCGGCGAGAGGGCAACGTAGGTAAAATCATCCTCTTCGGCTGCCGTAGCAGTTGATTCAGATTTGCGTGCAGCTGAATCAGTAAGTCCTAATCAACGGGCGGCGTCAGAGTGGGGAATCTGTACGGCACATCGCGTGCCGAAATGAAGCAATCTTGATTCGCGGATCTTGACTTGTAATTGTGAGGTATGATTCGGCTAGTAGAGAAAAGCTGTCAGGAAACGTGACTCGATTTCCTTATATCTCCCCACACCTTCACGTAACCGTCGCGCTGCACCATGATTTTTTCCGACTTGATGTCGCGATGAATGATGCCGACGGCGTGTGCCGAAGCCAGCGCACTCGCGGTCTGAATGGCGATCTCTAAAATCTCGCTAAGCTTTATTCCGGAACGCAGGTGCTGACGAAGAGTCTCGCCGTGAATAAACTCCGTCGCCATGAATCGCAAATTCTGAACCGTTCCGATCTCATGAATCGTCAAAATGTGCGGACGATTTAATGCCGAAGACTTTGCTTCCTGAATAAATCTTTGCAGCCGCTGCTGATCGGACGCTAAACGTCCGGAGAACCTTAACGGCACTGTGCGATCCAGTTCAGTATTTTCAAGATATACCTCGCACATACCTACCGAGTCAGGAGTTGCGCTGATACACAACGACTACAAGTTTGACAATGTGATGCTTGATCCAACTGACCTGACGCGGATCACTGCCGTGCTCGATTGAGAAATGGTGACTGTCCGGGACTCGCTGATGGATCTTGGAGCCGCGCTGGGATACTGGAAGTCACCGGACGCGAATGAGCAGCTTCTCAGTATCCCATTCACTCCGGGTGTCTTGATGAAGAGTATTACGCGTGAGGAACCTGTCGAATGGTACGCCGAGGCAAGCAGTCCAACGACTACGAATTTTTAGACAAAACTACAACTATTTGGATTTCAATTCGTTTTTATTTAGCAATTTGCTATTGTAAGTCGCTGAAAACACATATGTTAAGTCTTCACTTTAGTTTAATTCCCCATTTGGTACAGCGATTGTTATTTATGAAGCGCAGATTTTCACTACCTGATTCTGGGTAAGCCGCAACCTTTCACATAAAGTGAAGTTTTTTAAGTACAAAGAGGAAACTAAGAATATGCATAAACTAGGAATTAAATCCCTGCTAATAGCAATGGCCGCGCTCGTGGCTTTCGCGAGTGCTGTATCGGCCCAGGTAACCGGTGGAGCGCTAACAGGAACCGTCCGTGATCCCAACGGCTCTGCCGTGGTCGGTGCCACCGTTTCACTTAAGGACAAATCGCGTGGACTAAACTTTAACGCCCAAACCACCGGTGCGGGATCCTATCAATTTACCAACGTGCCCACCGGAACGTATACGATGACGGTTGCGGCCAGTGGTTTCACCGAGGCGACTGGCCAAGTCATCGTTTCGCTCAACCAAACAGCGACGGCCGACATAGCGCTCACGATCACCGCGAGCACTGCGGTCGTTACGGTTACCAGTGGGATCGAAAGTATCGTCCAGACGGACAGCTCTCAAATTGGAACAACATTTAAGGGGCAGCAATTCCTGGACCTGCCGGTCAATGGAAATCCGAACAACCTGGCGCTTCTCGCTCCGAATGTGATTTCCCCGCCGATCGGAGTTTCCGGCGAAGGTGCGATAACCGGCGGACTACGCCAGCGATCTAATAGTTTCACGATCGATGGCGTTGATAACAACGACGTCGGTGTTAGTGGCAGCGTTCGCGGCGTCATCCAGGATTCGGTAAGCGAATTCTCATTCCTGCAAAACAACTTTAATGCGGAATTCAGCTCGGGGGGCGCAGGTGCGTTCAACACGATCACCAAGTCAGGTACTAACTCGTACCACGGCAGTGGCTTTTTGTACATCGGTAGTCAGAAGCTTAACGCGCGGTCAACGGATGAGACCGGCCCTGCCAAACGTTTCTTCAAAGATGCGCTATACGGGTTCACTGCCGGAGGGCCGCTTCCATACCCGCATTTTGGTGAAGGTGGTCGCGTGCTCTCGTCGGGAAAGGATAAGCTTTTCTTTTTCGTGGCGGGCCAGAAGGAATTTTTCAAAGGTGAAGGAAGTACCGCGGGCTACATCGCTCCGACCGCTGCAGGTCTCGCAAAGATCGCCGCGCAGCCTGGCGCGAGCCCTTTCGTGATCGGTCTTGTGCAAAAGGCGATGCCTTTGTCCCAGGCCAGCCAGTTTGATAACTGCGACCCAGTGAATGGCACTGGTCCAATTCTCGGTGCCTGCGGAATAGGTGAAGGCAACGTAAATGTTGCCCAACCCAATAGTAATACTACTCACGCCTGGCAGGTGAACATTGACCACAATATGAACGCGAAGAATCAGTTCCGCTACAGATTCTACAAATTCGACTACACCTCGGCCGATCCGTTTCTCGTTCCCCTGTTTTCCTCGAATACGACCCAGAACCAGAAATCGTTCTCTGCTAACTGGATCTCCAATCTCAGCCCGAAACTGGTCAATGATTTCCGTTTCGGCTTCATCAAGAGCAGTACCCTGTTCAATCAGTTGAATGATCAGTCCCAGTTCAATTTTCCGATCCTTGACCTTGACCTGTTTGGACTCTCCCTGGGGCCGGCAGATCAGCAAACGGACAGCAAGAAGACGTTCCAGTATTACGACTCGATGACATGGCTCGCCGGGGCGCATTCGTTCAAGTTTGGGGCTGAATACATTAAGCGTCCAAACCAGATCTTTTTCTTGCCCCGACACGGCGGCGAGTATGAATATTCGGACCTGGATACGTTTTTCCTGGATCTCAAGCCTTTTGATTTCAACCACCTGGGGATCGGCGACCCCATTCAGCCGCTTGCGTCGCATCAGTGGGGTGCTTTTGCCCAGGACGACTGGAAAATCCGTCGCAACGTGACACTCAATTTGGGCGTTCGCTGGGACTACCAGAGCATCTATGCTGTCGAGAAGCTGCAGGCATTATCGGCACCCGCCAATATTCCGGGCGTGATCGACTTTCACGTACCCAAGACGGATAAAAACAACTTTGCTCCGCGCGTGGGTATTGCCTGGGCACCATCTTTCGGGGGCCGCATCGGCCGTTGGTTATTCGGTGACGAGGGTGACAGCTCCATCAGGGCCAACTTTGCCAGATCGTATGTCATAGCGTTTTCGAACCTCGTAAGCGCCGGCCCACCGGCCGCTCTGCAGGGCGAACTGGTGGATGCAGGGCCTGCTACGAATTTCCTTCAAAGCGGCGGAGCTAGCCCCGGTCCGTTCGTTTTTAACAATTCGGCGGCGAATATTCGTGCTGTGACCGGATCGCTTATTTTGGACCACGTGGCGCCATATGCCGACTCGTTTGCACTGTCGTATCAGCGCCAGCTGGATAATTCAACGGGTCTCGAGGTCCGTTACCTGCGGACCCAGGGCAAAAAGTTGTTCGTTCAGGTTCAAACAAACTCGCAACCCGTTGTCGATGCGGCGATGGTCATTCCGACGCTGTACTCGCTGCCTAGCGCTTCAGCACTCGCGGCTCTTCCGACGATAAATACTGTGGTAACGGGCAACTCGACCCTTAACGGAGCGACCATAGCTCCAAGACAGCTTCCGCAGTTCTCCGGGGTCCTTACCAGCGATCCGAATATCGGCAAGTCGAAGTATGACGGTGTTTCCGTTAGCCTTACTCGGCGGTTGGCTCGTCATCTCGCTTTGACTGCCGCTTACACGTATAGCCGGACGTACGATAACTCGTTCAACGAGTTATTTACGAGCTCTCTCAACCCGCGGCGCTCGCAGGATGCAGGTGAGTTCTTTCAACCACAGGGACTTGACCTAACAAATGACTATGCTCGCTCGATCGCCGATGTTCCGAACCGTTTTGTGACGTCCTGGATTTATGAAGTACCGTTCAAGTCTCGTAACTCCTTCGTCAATGGTGTCATTAGCGGATGGGAAATAGGCGGTATCTTCCAGGCTCAGTCAGGTCAGCTGGTCGACATTCAATCCGGCGTTGACTCTAATCGAAATGGAGATAATGCAGGTGATCGTGTCCTATTCAATGCAAACGGTAATCGCAATGTCGGTACGGGCGTTGTGGGACTGATCCTGAACGGTGCTGGAGCTGTACAACAGGTCGCTCTGGGAAGCTCTCCGAATAGGAACGTTCGCGCATATCTGGCCGTCAATCCAAATGCCGCCTGGGTGCAAGCGGGCTTCTTCGCAGCAGGGATTGCCAACGGCGGCGCCGGACTTGCTCCCAGAAACGCGTTCCGCACGCGTAGTTGGAACAACACGGACATGACTTTCATAAAAAACACCCGTTTCGGTAAGGAGGGGAGATACAACTTCCTGGTCGCTGCGGAAGCTCATAACCTGTTCAATCAAAGGGAAATTAACGTTGCTGGTATTGGAGCCGGCGCGAGATCGTTTGTCGAACCCTTCACACCTCAGTTCCTGGACTATTCCTTCGGCGTGTATGGTGGAAGAACTATCACGATGCGCGCGAAGTTTATCTTCTAACTTTGGTTCAGTTTGGACCTAGCTGAGTATTCAGCTAGTAGAGGCTGCCGGTAACGGCAGCCTCTTTTTTTTGATGGAAGCATTTTTTCAATGCTGCTTCGTGGTAACGATTCGGACGCCATCGTCCAATCTCAAAGCCTCAGGACTAATTAGCGGCGGTGCGGTCGCGCCATGACTCCGGTGGCCGCCGGTCGATGCGTTTCATCGTGATGGCGCCGGGTGATGGGCAGATGAGGTAGTAGAGATTGCAGCCGATGCCAGTCGAAGCTCTGATGCGCGCCGTCGTCTATGACGTGCACCAGCCACTTGCCGTCCGCCGTGGGTGGCAAGATGAATCCTCGTGTATGTCGGTGCCACGGCCTTAAAATTGTTTGCTCGCCCTCTCGTCGGATCAATACCGTAGCTGTAGGACCATACATCTTCGCGATAGTTCTTACTTCTGTTTCCGCTTCTGGCAATGGATAGCTCTTCTCGCGGAGCTCATCTCTCCCTGTGACTGGATTGCCAAGCGCAATCAAGAAAGCCCCTTGCCTTTCCTTTTGTCATCTCGCGCAACACGCTCAAAGACGTGGCATAGAAAACGAATGTCTTCGATCTAGTAGTGTATTGGTTCCTGGCATTAACGCTTGAAATGAAGGGTTCCATAGGGAAGCATCGGGGATGATGCAGCTGTTGCTAATGCCGCAAAGGTGTTGAACCACAGGTTCAATCAACGCTTTGTAAAGTTGCAGTCAACGTTTCCGTCAACGTTCAAACTCACCTTTGTAAGTGACTGAAAAGGCCCACGTTTAGAGCGTGAGCCGATTTGCTGAGCCAAGCGGGCACGGTCCTTTCATCAACGGCGTACAATGAAATCAGGACGAAACTCTTAACTGTAAATTACTAGATTCGGCCGAAATCATAAGCCATCTCTGCTTCGTTGCGCTAGCGGTAGAGAATGGATAAGGATGTTTCGGGAAACCTGCTGAGCTCCGCCTTGCGAATTAGCCGCCCGGCAAGAACGTGAGAATTGCCTTGTCGAGTGTTGCAGCTCTCAAAGAAAATTGGAAAGTACATTCCCACTTGTTACTCTCGCTTTACGCCAAGTGCTGTCAGTTCTGTCCACAAATGCGCCACACCAAAATGGGACGAAACCCTCCGTTCAGACAGTTTGACTTTAGCCTTGCCATTGAGTGCGCTGTGATGTGAATTATCGAAAACCAACTTTTCGCAGCAAAGCCTGAAAGCGCGGCTCGTCGCGCAATGGGTCGAGGCGTGGATCAACGTTGAGAAGCGTTAGGAACAATTCGCGCTGGGCAAAGGCTTCCTCAAGAGCGCCGAGCGCTCTTTGATTCTCCCCTATTGAGGCAAGATGCGTCGCATCGATGTACTTTGGGCGAAAATCGGACGTCCAATCGTATTTGATAAAATCGAGAACAAAGCCTCGCCACCCGCCTTTTTTAAAGCTGGCACGCATAGCAGCAGCCTCTTCCGGTTTGCCGGCGACTTCACGAGCTCTTGCATATGCTTCAACAGACTTCGCATGTTTGCCCAGCATGTGCAGCGTATTGGCGAGAGAAAAGTAACCGACGTGAAAATTAGGATCGAGTTCGAGGGTTTTCCTTAACTGCTTTTCGCTCTCGTCATATCGGTGTCTGGTATCTTAGTCTTAGTCGTTTCAGCCTGGTCGAATCCGGCGGTGCATAGCCCAAGCCACGGTCGCTACACCCGGAGCGGTCGCGCAGGGCTATAAAGAACGTCTGGGTTGCCCAGCGAATACATTGAACGATGCCACGAGCCAAACGACTTAAAGTTGTTCATCAGACTATTTGAGACTATAAAGATTAATGGCATTATCACGCATCACCATTCGAGCAATTTGCAGAGCCCCTTCGCGCGTGACTTCGCCGTCGTTCATCATTCCCGTAAGAGCTAACGCGAGCGCTTGACGCGCTGTGTGCGTTGTCACCCAACCTAATTCTTCCCATCCCAAGTCCGGCGACACCACGCCGTCTTCTGTGTCCGTGCCGAAGAGAACTTTTTCC
>JBHEMC010000099.1:0-15578 GCA_046262775.1 Pyrinomonadaceae bacterium
CGTATACCGTCCGGCCGCGCGTGATCAGTTAAGAGTGATTGCCAGAGCGACCGGGCAACAGATCTTTGAACTTCCTGAAACAAACGATCCACTCGTGCTGGTGCGTGAGGCACAAAAGCATGCGCAGCAAACAGGCTTCGATACGCTTCTCATAGACACGGCGGGCCGGCTGCACATTGACGAGGCGTTAATGGAAGAGCTCGTCTCCATCAAGAACGAAACGCATCCAGTCGAAATCCTGTTTGTAGCCGATGCAATGACGGGCCAGGACGCCGTTAGATCGGCTGAGGAATTCCATCGTCGGGTCGGCATCACTGGCGTAATTCTGACGAAAATGGACGGTGATGCACGCGGAGGCGCTGCCCTCTCGATCAAACAAGTTACCGGACAGCCGGTCAAGTTTGTCGGCGTGGGCGAACGGTATGATGCGCTTGAACCTTTTTATCCGGATCGTGTTGCCCAACGTATTCTCGGGATGGGCGACGTGCTATCGCTTATCGAAGAAGTTCAGGCGAAGGTCGATCAATCAGAAGCTGAAGCACAACTTAAGAAGCTCCAGCAGAACGAATTCACCCTCGATGATTTTCGTTCTCAACTGCGCCAGGTAAAGAAACTCGGTTCTTTCTCAAAGATAATGAAGCTGTTACCCGATCAGCTCCTGGGTGGCATGGGAATGCCGCAGCTTAATGACGAGCAGTCAGCATTGATGGAAAAAGAACTGAAACGCACCGAGGCGATTATCGACTCGATGACGTTTGAAGAGCGCACCAATCATCGGATTCTGAATGCAAACCGACGCCGACGTATCGCTCGAGGTTCAGGGACTTCCGTGGCGAGTGTCAACCAGTTGATTAAGCAGTACGTCGAGATGCGCCAGATGATGAGACAGCTTTCCAGTTCCGGCCTGTTTGGTGGTGGTGGTTTCAAAAACAAAATGATGCGCAAAATGACCGGAATTCCAGACATGGCTCTCGCCGGCAATGGAGACGAAATGCCACAACTGCCTTCTAGTCCATCACGAAAGAAATTGAAGAAAAAACGGAAGAAAAAGCGGCGATAACACACGCCGATGTAGCTCGCGAAGGAGGATGAACTTGTTAGCAATTAAGTTAATGCGGACTGGCGCGAAAAAGAGTCCGTCGTACCGCATAGTAGTAAAAGAGAAACAATCAAAACGCGACGGCGCTTATCTGGAGAACCTTGGGACCTATAACCCAACGAGAAATCCTGCAGACATAAAATTAGATCTCGATCGGGTGAATTACTGGATCGGAAAAGGTGCGCAGCCAACCGATACCGTGGATCGACTGATCAAGGCGAAGGCCAGACAAAGCGCTGCCCCATCGGAAGTTCAAACAGTATGACGTGCTTTCCAAGATATTGATGCCAATGCGTGAAGCCATCGAGATGATTGTTAAAGCGCTCGTCGACAACGGCGACTCTGTTGACATCAGGGAAATCGATCGAAATGGAGCAACGTTGATCGAAGTAAGAGTTGCACCCGAAGACGTCGGCAAGATTATAGGTAAGCAGGGCAGGACAATTCGAGCACTGAGATCTCTAGCGCGAATTGCCGGAACAAAGAAGGGACGCCGATACCTGTTGGAAATTGTTGAATGAGCAGATCTGAAAACGACAACGTGGCGCCGGTCGTCGTCGCTCGCTTCGCCAAACCGCACGGCCTTAAGGGCGAAATCACTGCGGATCTCTTAACAGATTTTCCTGAACGATTCGCTGATATTGACGAGTTAATCCTGTTGTCTCCGACCGGCCAGCAACTAACGGCGACATTAGAAGGATTTTCGTTTCATAAGAATCGAGTTGTACTAAAGCTGGCTGGAATCGACTCTGTTGAGGCCGCCGGCAACCTGACCGGATCCGATTTCGCCGTACGAGACTGTGAGCGAGTTCGCTTACCGGAGGGCTCTTTTTACGAGTGGGAACTGGAGGGCTGCCAGGTGAGCAGCGCCGCTCGCGGCGTTATTGGAAAGGTTCGTGGAGTGATGAGGACGGGAGGTGTTGAATTGCTCGTCGTTGTCACCAGTGACGGCAAAGAACTTTTGGTCCCAATGGCTGCTCCGATTATCGTTGAAATCAACATGTCGAACCATTCGATCTTAATCGACCCGCCTGAGGGTCTGCTTGAGTTGTAGTTCTTTTGATTGATGCTGCGTTTCGATGTCATAACCATTTTTCCTGCTTTTTTCGATGGATGCATCGAATACGGAATTATCAGGAGAGCTCGAGCGGCTGGTCTCGTGGAAATACAAGCACACGACTTGCGCGAATGGACCACGGACAAGCACAACGTTGTTGACGATCGGCCTTTCGGCGGAGGCGACGGCATGGTGCTCAAGGCCGAACCCTTATTCGCGGCCGTAGAGGCAATCACCGGGGCACCTGCGAAACATTGTCCCAGCGACACTCGGGTGATTCTGCTGTCGGCCCAGGGTAAAGTTCTTTCTCAGTCGCTGGTGAGAGAAATAGCGGAAAACGCATCAAGAGCAGTTTTGTTGTGTGGCCGTTATGAAGGCGTGGATGAACGTGTAGCTGAGGGTCTAATTACCGACGAGCTGTCAATCGGTGATTATGTACTGAGCGGAGGAGAGCCTGCTGCTTTGGTGCTGATTGATGCCGTGGTCCGACTGCTGCCAGGCGCATTGGGAAGCGAAACTTCGGCCGTATTCGAATCGTTTTCAGAAGGTTTACTAGACCATCCGCAATACACAAGGCCACCTGATTTTCGCAGCATGAAGGTGCCCGAGGTTCTGTTGAGCGGCAACCATGCGGAGATCCGTCGCTGGCGCAAAGAAGCAGCATTAGAAAAGACGAAACGTAATCGTCCGGACCTCGTCGAAGATCATTAAGATTTTGAATCGTGAACCGCAGTTCCGTTATCGCGGCTGAAAGGGAGTGTTACGATGAACAAGTTGGATACTATCGAAGCGTCACAATTACGAAAGAATATTCCTCGGTTTCAGCCGGGCGATACAGTTCGCGTGCACGTGCGCATCAAAGAGTCAGAAACGAAGGAACGACTGCAAGTATTTGAAGGTGTAGTTATCGCTCGCAAGCACGGAGGGGCACGCGAAACCATCACCGTCAGGAAAACTAGTTTCGGTGTCGGAGTGGAGAGAATCTTTCCGCTCCATGCAACTGTCATCGACCACATCGACCTGGTAAAGAGAGGTCGAGTCAGACGGGCCAAGCTTTATTATCTGCGAGGACTCCGCGGGAAGGCTGCGCGAATCCGTGAACGCGACACGCGTGGTCAGCAGACTGAAGAAGCGCAGGCATCTGTCGCAGGCAAGACTAAATAACTGCACTCGGCAACTAACGACCTCATCAACAACGGAGAAATTCCGATTGCGGATCGCAATCGATGCTCATTCGGTTGGCACACAGCTCGGTGGGAACGAGAGCTACGCTACCAATCTCATCGAAGCGCTGGCGGAGATCGATACGGTCAACGATTACGTTCTGTACGTAACGACATCCTCCGCCTCTGAGCGATTTTCCGGACGATGGCCGAACGTAACGGTCCAAAAAACTCTTCCTCACACGCCGCTTATTAGAATTCCTTTGATCCTGGCTGCAGAACTCCGCAGACATCCTGTTGACGTGCTGCATGTCCAATTCACTGCCCCCCCGTTCACTCCTTGTCCGATAGTGGTAAGCATTCACGATCTGTCGTTCGAGCACCTGCCAAGGACATTCAAGCGAAGGAGTCGGACTCAACTACGTCTTACCGTCCGTAGTTCAGCGCGACGAGCCGATCGAATTCTGACGCTTTCTAACCATACACGTGAAGATGTGATCAAAACGTATGGGATAGCTTCAGAGCGCGTTAGGGCAATTCCATTGGCACCGCCCGCGCACTATGGTCCAGTATTACAAGAGAAAGAACTTCAACGGGTCAGACATAATTACGGCATAGACGGCGACTACATACTGTCGGTCGGATCGATTCAGCCTCGCAAGAATTTGGCGCGATTAGTTCATGCATATGCCTACTTGCGGAACAAACGTTCAGCTAGTAAGCTGCCGAAACTCGTACTCGTTGGAAAGTGCGCGTGGCTGTACGATGATACGCTGAGGGCACTTCAGGAAACTCAGGTAGCAGATTCCGTTATCCTGACCGGCTACGTACCGGAGGAAGATTTACCTGCACTTTATTCCGGGGCGCTTTTTTTTATTTATCCTTCGTACTTTGAAGGATTTGGACTTCCACCTTTAGAAGCAATGAAATGCGGGACGGCCGTTGTCGCTGGAAATCGGACCAGTCTTCCCGAGGTTGTCGGCGACGCAGCGCTTCTTGTGGATCCTTTCGACGTGCAAGATATCGCGTCAGCAATGGAAAATTTGCTAGACGATCCCGACCGTCGATCTGAATTGAGCGTCAAAGGCTTAACTCGCGCAAATACGTTTGACTGGCGCGAAACCGCAAGGCAAACCCTGGCTGTGTACGAAGAGGTGGTTACAGGAACTGATAGTACCAGGAAACCTCAAAGCAGCGCCGCAAGTTCGCCTGCTTAAGTAAGCGAGTTGAAACTCAATGCGCATAGCGATCCTTGGAACGCGTGGCATTCCCGCGAGCTACGGCGGGTTTGAAACGTTTGCAGAGCACCTCTCAACAAGACTCGTCGCCCGCGGGCACCAGGTAACAGTTTATTGCCGCGCGCACTACGTCTCTCCACGACAACTCGAATATCATGGCGTAAACCTGAAAGTCTTGCCGACGGTTCGCCACAAGTACTTCGACACTGTTGTCCACGCTTTTTTTTCGGCTATCCATGCCGTACCGGGGCGTTTTGATGCCGCGCTTATCTGCAATGCCGCAAACGCACCATTCGCTCCAATACTTAGATTGACTGGCACTCCTGTCGCCATCAACGTAGACGGACTCGAGCACAAACGAAAAAAATGGGGCTGGCTCGGACGCCGTTATTATCGATTCGCCGAATACCTTTCCACCGTTCTGCCGACAGAAATGATCACCGATGCACAGGTTATTCAAGATTATTACCTGGCCCGTCACAACTCTCCTTCAACTATGATTGCGTACGGGAGTGAGGTCGAACGTCGTCCGAATCCTGCAACCGTTCGGAAGTGGCGGGTCGAACCTAATCGTTATGTTCTTTATGTCTCTCGACTTGAACCCGAAAACAACGCACAGTTGGTCATCGAGGCTTTCAAACGAGTTCGAACAGCCTATCGTCTACTAATAGTTGGCGATGCACCATACGCTGAACAGTACATTAATGATTTGAAAGCACGAGCTCGGGGCGACAAGAGAATCGTCTTCACGGGCTTCGTCTTTGGTCAGGACTACCGTGCTCTACAACAAAATGCCTACTGCTATGTGCATGCAACTGAGGTCGGCGGGACACACCCGGCATTACTGGAAGCCATGGGATACGGTAACTGCGTGTTGACTCTTGCTACTCCTGAAAACATCGAGGCTGTCAGCGAAGCCGGTATTCCCTACAGCGACGAGTTCGATTTAGCAGAGAAGCTACAACGTGTACTGAGAGATGGCTCGCTGGTACATGCATATCGCCATCGAGCTCAATTGCGTGTCAAAAAGCATTACGATTGGGAACGAGTCGTAGATCAATACGAGGAGTTGTTTGCCAGGATGGCAGGGACGGTCGTCAAACGGCAATCGCAGACCCGCGTTGAGAACACGGCGCAGCCTATCTTCCTTGAGTCTGAATCGTAAGGCACCGCCAGTCTTAAAAGAGAGGGCCCCGCCGATCTCGCGATGGGCGGGGCAAAAACTTTACGGGTAGGTTCGGGCAAATCAGGGTTGGCGATGGCAAAGAACTGAGAATCGACGGCCGATTCTGTAATTCGGGCGGTGCGTATGCGGGCGAGATGAAGCCACTAAGAAAAATAAAACACCTGCGACCGCTGATGCCTCACGCCAATGAATAAATCTATGAAAATAGCTTCCAAGCTGTTTTCTTTCCGCTTGGTCTGTGCGAAATTATACCGATGAATTGTAACGTGTCAAGAACAATCTGAACTATTTCGGAAAATTGTTGTAACAAACTACTTCCCCGCGCGGGCTTGATTGAGGCGGATGGCCTGCCGTCGAACAGTTTCCGACACATTTTTGTTCACGGAGAGGTGAATCAGATCCTTGGTTCGAATGCGGGGAAGTATGTGTAATGCGGTGGGAATTGGCGTGCGAGGATTACGGGCCAGGTTATGAATAATTGCATATGACCGCGCCCAATTCCGGTTCATTGCTATCAACCTCAACACCTCGTTTGAAACCACTCGCATCGCCGCGATGTTCTCAATTTCGTGTTCAGTGATACGGGGGTTGTGGATTACGGCCGATGAAACTACCTTATTTGCGTCGCGGACCAAAATACTTCTGGCTTCTCTGTCTCCTTTCATGGCCAATTTCAAGCGATCTTTTGTATTCATAAACATGATCCGGCGAATAAGTGAAACTCTTTCTGCTGATACTTCACCTTTTTCGAGCCGTTCGTGCTCGAGAATTCGCTGAAGATTGGCGGCCTTTTGTTCGGCGCTCTCCCCGATTAATTCTTCATATCGCTCAGCCGGAAGCCATGAGTCGTCAATATCCGCATCTGAGACTTCAATGTGTTGCGCGATTATCCAAGCGTCGTCAAAGGTAAGTTCAGTGCCATCGGTTGTAAGCTGAGCGGCTTGGAAAAATTCGGCCGCAGCGGTTTTTCCCTGGGCTCGCAACTCGTCTGCAATCTGCTGAGCACCACGCTCTTTCTCAAAAAACTCACGTCGAGTTTCACGGGCTCGTCTTTCTGCCTCACTCGTGCGAGCCGGATTTGCAAGAATCGCTTCAATGATGTCGGGTGCTCTGACGAGGCGTTGTTGATTTATCGATATCAATTCAAGCAACGAACCATCACTCGTAGAACTCGCAAGCTGAGCCAACGCGACATCCGGTGTATTGGAATTGAGAATGGTAGCCTCAAATAATTCACGTGGACCATCGGCACGTCCGGCAAGGTATTTGAGAACCGCGGGCGACGTGTCCGCTGTGCGAGCAGCAACCAGCAGGTCGTCCTGGTTTTCCCCATCGAGCGTTTCCTGTGCAGCAGCAGCAACTTCCTCATCGTTGCTCGTTGCGAGGGCTACAAGAACCTCAAGCAGATCGGTCTGTGACAATGGCAACAGGCCGCGAGCGGCAGCCAACCGCGCCGGTTGTGGCGCGGTACCAGTAACGATTGCCTGGACTACTGCGTTTGGGAATGTGCTTTCAGAGTTCAAGACAACAAGCTAGGCCGGCAGCTAACCTTACAACGAATTTCAACTTAGCCGAATCGTCTGCGCCTTGTCTAGAGTTACTTTGCGTCAAGGCTTATTTCAATGCAGAAGCTTTTGCAAACGCTCTGCAGCTCGCTGAAGGGTTTCATCGCTTTTACAAAAACAGAACCGTACTTGCTGCAGACCAAGACCTGAGGCGCTATAGAAACTCGAGCCGGGGACACATGCGATTCCGATTTCTCTGATTAAATGTTTCGTAAATTCAACGTCGTTTGCAAAGCCAAATTGCGAAATTCCAGTCATGATGTAATAAGCACCGTCTGGTGCAAACGTTTGAAATCCCGCGTTCTGTAAAACGGGCAACAGAAGATCGCGACGGGCACGATACTCCGCCCGTAACCGATCGTAATACTCTTGCGGCAACGAGAGTGCATACGCACCAGCCGCTTGTAACGGCGCCGCTGCTCCGACTGTCAGAAAATCGTGAACCTTGCGAACGCCGTTCGTAATGTGCGGCGAAGCAATGCAATACCCAACTCGCCACCCCGTAACGGAGTAAGTCTTCGACATCGAGTTAACGATCACGGTACGATCGCGCATGCCGTCCAACTGAGCCATTGAAATGTGCTGGATATCAGCTCCGGCCCGCGGGTAGAGGATGTGCTCGTATATTTCGTCGGTGAAGCACAGAGCGTCAAACTCCAGACAAAGCGATGCTATGAACTCCATCTCTTCACGCGTAAAAACTTTTCCGGTGGGGTTATTCGGATTACAAACAATGATCGCTTTGGTATTTCCATTAAAAGCCTGCTTCAATTCGTCGCGGTCAAAACTCCAGTCAGGAGCATGCAACGGTACATATCGCGGCTTAGCATCCGAAAGGATTGCATCTGGCGCGTAGTTCTCGTAGAAAGGTTCAAACACGATCACTTCTTCGCCTGGATCTACAGTAGCCATCATGGCTGCGATCATGCCTTCAGTGGACCCACATGTGACCGTGATCTCTGTCTCCGGATCAACATCGAGGCCCAGGTACCATTTCGTTTTCTTCGCAATGGCTTGCCGGAAATCTTTTGCTCCCCAGGTAATTGCATACTGGTTCACATCGTTGTCTATCGCCTGCATTGCTATTCGTTTTATTTCAGCCGGCGCTGGAAAGTCGGGGAAGCCTTGCGACAAATTAACCGCGCCGTACTTCAGTGCCTCGCGAGTCATTTCACGAATCACCGATTCTGTGAACGAAGCGGCTTTCTTCGAAACGTGCCGGTGCTTAGCTGTACCTGAAACTGTCATTTGGAAGCTCAAACGTTAATTGATATGTTGTGACGTTGTTGCGCGTCAGGGTAATTCAAGTTGTGAGCACGTGCAACAAGCCGCCCTATTTAGCACTGGAGGTCGTATTGGCGACAGAGCGTTATAAATAATCTACGGATCACCAGTCGCTGTAGCTCGTAACCGCTCAAAGTCTGAAACACATGTCGAAGTTTGACGTCCTAATCATTGGTGCTGGACCTGCCGGTTCTTTTGCCGCTGAGTTATTGGCGCAAAGCAAAGCACGTGTGGCCTTATTCGATGGACGTCCAGCAAGCGATCCAAAACCCTGCGGGGGCGGCGTTACAGCAAAGGCATTGAAGGCGTGGCCACAGTTGCTGGGCGCCGTGGGCCGCACAATAAACGAGCTCGAACTGTATTCGCCATCCGGAAAGCATCTGCACCTAAACTTGGACGAACCCTTTGCTGTTTATTCCCGAACGGCATTTGACTCGTACCTTCGCGGACGCGCTCGTGACGCAGGCGCACAAGTGTTTTTCGAAAAGGTATCGGCTGGCAACGTCAGGAGAAACGATCAGGGATGGCAGGTTGAGAGCGCCGCCGCGGGCACATGCACCGGCAAATTTCTGATAGCTGCTGATGGCGCAAACAGTGGATTAGCCAAGCGACTTGCCGGGGCTCTGGCAATAGCGGACATGGAAGTCGCATTCGGCTATCGCGCACCGTTACCTTCAGGAAGGGAGGCCGCAACGGTGGTTGCCTTCCTGCCTGATTGGGTTGGATACGCATGGGCATTTCCGCGATTGGATCACGTGTCGTTCGGGATCGCTACTACTCAGGATGCGTTTGCACATCAGCCACTCGATGAACTGCTCTGGCACTTCATGATCGATTATTACGAGAACCACGAAGGCGCGCGAGTTAGATTTTGGCAGAAGCGCAAAGAGTCCGAAGCCGCCAAGCGAATACGGTGTGACCTCTTGCGGACAGCGGAAAGATACGCCGCGAGAATTCCCGGTGTATCTGATGAAACGTGGGAGAACCGACAAGTTTGCGGTGACGACTGGGCGTTGCTTGGCGACGCGGCAGGATTTGCTGACCCCGTTACCGGGGAAGGAATTTACTACGCGTTGCGATCAGCTGAACTCTTTGCAGAGGCTTACAATAAAAACAATCCGACGAGTTACGAGTGTTTGTGGCGCGATGATTTCGGCGCGGAATTACGTCGTGCTGCGCAGATGCGGCAACGGTTCTACGGAAGTTTTTGGGGCGCTCCTTTTACAGAACGCATGATCGAGTTCGCTCGCGGGCATCGCGGTGTGAAACGGGTACTGGGAAATCTGGTGGCAGGGCATCAAGGATACGTAGATTTGAAAAAAAAGCTGGTGCGCAACGCCTTTAAGCCATAGTAACGCGAGGTCAAGGAGCCAGGCGACTGATCGTCCATACTCCGTCTTTTGAACGCTGATAGAGAATTCGATCATGAAGGCGGCCAACACGTCCCTTCCAAAATTCGATCCTATCTGGAATCACACGATACCCACCCCAGTAATCCGGACAATCGATTTCGCGATCACAATAAATCTGTTCCACTTCTGCAGCTCGCTGCTCCAAAACCTCACGACCCGCGATAACGTCACTCTGCGGTGAGGCCCACGCGCCGATCTGGCTCTCGCGTGGACGAGTTCTAAAGTAGTCTGCCGATTCCTCACTGGAAATTCGCGCCACTCTTCCCTCGGCACGAACCTGTCGTTCGAGCTGCGGCCAATAGAAAACCAATGCAGCCTGAGGATTGCTATCAAGTTCGCGTGCTTTCGCGCTCCTGTAATTGGTAAAAAATACGAAGCCGTTCTCATCAACCTGCTTCAGCAGAACCATGCGGGCGGAAGGTTTTGCGGCGGGCGTGGATGTCGCAACAGTCATTGCCTCCGGTAAATGAATGTTGGCTCTCCTGGCGTCTTCCAGCCAGAGCTGAAACAGATTTATCGGATTACGCTCAATGGAGGTTTCATCAAGCTCGTCCAGTGGAATACGATTGCTGTTTTGCATTTCAGCCATTTTCGCTTAAGAGCTAAACCGATAATTACCTGGTGTGTTGAGTATACGGTTCAAGCCGCTCGCGCAATTGCTGAGGGATAGTGACCGTGGTGAAGGTTCCGCGGGCAACTGCTGCAAGCACGAAGTGAGCTGTTGCAACTATCTGATCTTCACCTTTACGCCGCACTTCGAAATTTAAACGCATCGACTTGTTTCCAAAACCACCCACGTAAACGCTCACTTCCAATAAGTCGTCCAACTGCGCGGCGCGATGAAAGTCACACTCGAGGTGAACTCTGGGTAACCAGATGTCCAGTTCGTCAAACATGACTCCATAGGGTAGATTAACTGCGCGAAATAGTTCTGTCTCTGCAAACTCAAAGAAGCGGATGTACGCTCCGTAAAAAATAATTCGAGCGGCATCGACGTCACCCCAGCGGACCCGTTCCTCAATAGTAAACTTCTTCAACTGCGGATCTCTCAACTGACCCAGCGCAGGAATTCCCCTAACGTCTGTCCAAAATCAGTAGCCTGCTCAATGTTAGAAACGTGACCGGCGCCTGGAATGACTCTCAAGCGTGCTTCTGGGATCGATTGCGCCATCTTCTCAGATTCAGTTACAGGAGTGATTGCATCTTCGCGACCGACTATGATCTGCGTCGGCACAGCGATGAGCGGTAACAGCATGGTCTGGTCTGCTCGTACTGCCATGCCTCTCAACGCTGCCGCCGCACCTGCAGGACTCGTTTGCAGCATCATCTCACGAAGGCGCTTTACGACTTCCGGCCGTTTGCCCACTGTTTCAGCAGACAATAATCTGGGCAGCATACCTTCAACAATCACTCCCACACCTTCCGCAAGTGCTCGTTCCGCCTGCTCTCGTCGTCCCGCCTTAGCCTCCTCTGTGTCGGCTCCGGCGCGCGTGTCAGCGAGGACGAGCGCATTAACCCGATCGGGGAAAGATCGGTAAAACGCGAGCGTCACGTAACCTCCCATTGACAAGCCACCGACCGTCGCCTTTTCAATCCCGAGTGAGTCAAGCAGCGCGCATACATCACATGCCATATCATTCATTGTGGCCGGTTGTTCTGTAGCATTTGTTTCGCCATGACCTCTCAAGTCCGCAGTAATCAATCGATAACTATTCTTTAGAAACTCAGATTGTTCGGTCCACATTGAGCGGTTGAATGGAAAACCGTGCAGCAGAACCACGGGCGCGCCGCTGCCGACGTCGTCATATGCAATTCTTATCTGCCCCCGAATGAAATGAGGCATAGTTAAAATTCTCTGCCGGCCGCACGCGCAACAACTGAAACCAATTCAGACAACTCCACAGGCTTTGCAAGATACATTTGAAAACCCGATTCCAGAGCTCTCTGGCGGTCCTCTTCCTTCGCGTAAGCGGTAATCGCGACGGCTGGCAGAACTCCGCCGGAACCAGCTTCGAGCGAACGCACCTTCTCGATCAGCGCGTATCCATCTTCATCCGGCATCGCGATGTCAGAGATCAGAACGTCAGGCCTATTATTCCTGATCGCGCTGAGTGCTTCAGCAGAAGACGAAACAGCTGTAACGTTTGCCTGCTTGCCTTTGAGTGCCATTGCAAGTAACTCCAGCGTGTCGGGATCGTCGTCGACAACAAGTACGTGCAGACCGGAAAGTAATGCCGATGATTGCGAAAACCATGCATTTGATTGTTTATCTTTTCTGTCGGGCTGTTCGCTCTTATTAACCAAATCCATGAGTGGAAGACGAATTGTGAATGTCGCGCCCTGTCCCTCTCCGGAACTTTCGGCGCGGATGTTTCCGCCGTGGATTTCCACGAGGTGTCGCGCGATGGCAAGTCCCAACCCGAGACCACCATGTTGGCGAGTAGTTGTTCTGTCAGCCTGGCGGAAGCGATCGAACACGTAAGGCAGGAATTCTCTCGAGATGCCTTGACCCGAATCGCTGACGCTGATTTCCACTGTCGAATTGAACTGACCGAGCGTCAACTTCACTCGACCGCCGCTGTGCGTAAACTTCACCGCGTTCGAAAGTAAATTCCAGATCACCTGCTGCAATCTATTGGAATCACCAGAAACCACGGCGGGCGTAGCGGCGATTTCGGTGTCGATCTTGATACCCTTCGCATCTGCAGTGGGACGGACCACGTTAATGGCGGCCTCGACGACTGGAGCCAGCTCTAAGGGGTGCAAATCGAGATACAGGTTTCCCGTAATGATCCGTGAAACATCAAGGATATCGTCGACAATCTGCGCCTGCGTTTTCGCATTTCTTCTGATCGTTTCTATTGCTTGAGTTGCGACGACTTCGTCGAGTCCTCCAGTCTCGAGCAGTCTGGACCAGCCAAGAATTGCAGTGAGTGGAGTTCGCAATTCATGCGAAACGGTCGCAAGGAATTCATCCTTTAACCTGTTCAACTCTTCAGCGGCTTCCCTCGCGCTGCTCTCTCGCTTGAGGAGACGCACGTTTTCAATGGCCACGGCAGTTAGATTTGCAGCCATGCCCATCGCAGTCGCATGTTCCTGGCGATAGGCCTGACGTTCATAACTCTGAACCTCAATCGTGCCAATGATCCGACCCATCACAGCCATGGGTACAGCCATTGACGATTGCGGACGCAAACCGTTATCAGGTCCCACAATGACCGACACATGTCCTCGAGTTGCACTCATGTAATCGTCGGTAACGATTATTTGCCCGGTGCGAACGGCACGACTATTTGGCCCAACAGAAGTAACGGGCATTTCTGGTAATTCAGATACATCCACTTCTTTGTTGTCACCCCACGCAAAACAGGCCGTGCGAACGTCACGAATCGGATCATAGAGAGACACAAAGAAGCCATCGCACGGTACGGACGCGCGCGTGAACTCTCGTAGCCCACGAAACACAGCAGTCAGTTCCCTGGCAGTACCAAGAGTCTGCGACAAATTCGAGATTCGCTCGAGCAAACGCTCGTATTCGGAGAGCGCACGTTGGTCCGCTTCGCGCAATGCTTCTTCCGCGCGACGTCGAGAGCTGATGTCGCGTGCGATCCCTTGAATGCCGACAGGCTCACCGCCACGGTAAATTAACCTGTTGCTCATCTCGAGTGTTCGCACATTGCCACTTCTGGAGACGATGTCAACTTCGTAATTGCTGCGCTCATGGCCGTACATCCTACTGTCAAGCAACTGCTGCGTCGTGCTGACGGAATTACTAGCCAGTATGTCGGCAATATTCTTATTTAACAGTTCCTCCTGCCTGTATTCGGTAATCGCCTCAGCGGCTTTGTTAATTGAAGTAAGGAGTCCATCGAAATCGAGTGTGTAAACAATGTCATTCGCATTTTCCACGAGCTCCCTGTATCGCTCTTCACTTTCTTTAAGGGCTTCCTCTGCCAACTCACGCTCTGCCAAGCTTTGGCGGATGGCGTTTTCAGACTTGAGCACTTCAGCGGCAGAGTGTTCTGCAGCTGCGCGCGCCCTGACTTCCGCTCGGGTCACGGCAAAAAACAACCAGCTAAGTAAGACGCCCGCGGCGAAGGTGTAAGGCAGAAATGAGCGGCTGGAGCTCAGTTCAAATGAGGGAATCGTCGTATAAACAACTGTCCAGGGACGGTCCGCTACGTTCGTCACCAGGGTTGTTGTGAAATGCGGCGAGGCGCCTGACTTCTGTGGATTGGAATCGTGGAGCAGATTTTCGTTCTTCGCTTCGAGTCCGTCGTAAATTTTGTAGCTAACCTCGGAACTGGTTTCAGCACGAATTGGCGCGAGGAAATCATCAATTCTGAATGGACTATAGATAAAACCTTGCAATGCATGACGACGCTGCGCCAGAGTGTCGATCGCCTCTTGATTTCTGTACAACGGCACATAAATTAGAAAACCCACTTGTCGTCGGTCGATGGGAACGCCAGACTCCTGCACCAGGACCACACGACCGGACGCCTTCGGACCACCGCTGTCGCGTGCTTCCTCCATCGCTGCGCGTCGCACTCCATCGGTAGCCATATCGAATCCGACCGCGTGCTGATTCGCAGGGGTTAACGGTTGAAGATAAATGATTGAGTTGTATTCACTGCGCGCGTAGTCAGGCCAGATATTGAAATTCGAAATCCCTGCCTGGCGCATTCTGGTTATTAATGAGTCCTTTTCGTCAGGCCTCAATGTCACCGAGTATCCAATGCCTTGGATTCCCGGGTAATTTTTCTCCAATTCAATCTGCGCAATGAACTGATTGAACTCATTGAACTCTACCGTCTCACTCGCTGCGAATAAACCCGTCCCCGCGCGGAGTAGCGTGACAGCGGTTTGTATACGTCCCTTTATGCGAGTATCGATCTGGTGAACATAGTTGCCGAAACGGGCCTCATCCTGTGTCTCCGCCATTTTTGAAAAGTAGAAAGAGACAAGAAACGTAAAGCTCAGGCCCAGCGCTAGAATCACGAACGGCAAAACAGCACGGGCGCGACTTGCCGGTCGATACCTTGGCACATTCGATTTTTGGAGCTTTAACATTTCAAAAACGGAACGCGCGTGACAGCTCAAGTTGTGAGGGAATTCGGAGCCGAGGTTTCGCGATTTTAGAAGCAGGCCAGATCGCACCTTGCTAGTTGCGGATCCTACGAGTACGACGGCGAAGAAAATCGATCAAAACGAATTGCGATAAGTTTCCCGGATTTGCAAAGTAAGCCTTGCCATGTGTCATGGCCGACATCTGTTTGACGAAGTCCACAAGATAGTAGTCGCTTGCCAGCATGAAAGTATTGATCATGATACCCGCTTTTCTGCAAGCCTGAACTTCCTTAAAAGTCTCACCCATCACCAGCGGGTCGCCACCCATGGAATTCTTATACAACCTGCGAGTCGCACCACGCCCGGCTGTAAACTTGCCCGCAACGAAACAGGCAGTTGGTTTTCCGTCTGTAACCATCACGATCTGCTTCATCTCTTTGCGCTGCGCCTGCAATAACCTACGGGAAAGACGCAAGCCCTCAGCCGTATTTGTGTGATATGGCC
>JBHEMC010000100.1:0-14933 GCA_046262775.1 Pyrinomonadaceae bacterium
CCCATCGCGCGTGGGTATAAACTCGCCGCAGTTTGAAGCCTGAACTAAGGAAGGTCAGATTTCAGATGAACCTGCGCATATCGGGAAAGCACATGGAAATCGGCGACGCTTTCCGTTCCCGCATCGAAGGCCGCATCGGCGAGGCGAGCATCATCGGTGTCATCGGCCTCTTCTTCGCCGTCATCGCGGGCGGTTGGGTCGCACAGTCGAGTTGGGCGCACTCGTTCACTTTCTCGCGCAACACGATCACGATCTTGATGGCCGCTTACGGCTTCATCGCGTCGGTGCTGCCCGTGTGGCTGCTCTTGTGCCCGCGCGATTACCTGTCGTCGTACCTGAAGATCGGAACCATCGCGTTTTTGATTCTCGGCGTGATGCTGGTCCACCCAAATCTCAACATGCCGGCGCTGACACCGTTCACACGGGGCGGAGGACCTGTTATTCCGGGCAAACTTTATCCATTCGTGTTCATTACTATTGCCTGCGGTGCAATTTCAGGATTCCACGCACTGATCTCTTCTGGTACCACTCCGAAAATGATCGCGAAGGAAACTGACGCGCGGATGATTGGGTACGGCGGGATGTTAATGGAAGGCATTGTGGGCGTGGTTGCGCTGATAGCCGCGACTTCTTTGTTTCCTGGCGACTACTTTGCGATTAATACGGCGCAACGTACGGACACTCAGAAAGCTGCATACGTTCGCATGGTCGATGAGCATAGCGGCCAGAATTTCAATTTGCAGCCGCAGGAGATTGATAAGCTCGAGCAGGAGTCGGGCGAAAAAAACTTGCGGGGACGTACCGGTGGAGGAGTGACCCTTGCGCTTGGTATCGCGAAAATCTTTGCCGGCATTCCCGGTCTAAGTGGATTGATGAAGTACTGGTATCACTTCGCGATAATGTTTGAAGCGCTGTTTATTTTGACAACAATCGATACAGGAACGCGAGTCGCTCGATTTCTGGTAGGAGAGTTTGGCGGGCGCGTTTATCGCAAGTTGGAGGAACCGAACTGGCTACCCGGCTCCGTTGTCACGTCTGCATTAGTTGTTGCGGCGTGGACGGCATTCATTTGGTCTGGTTCTATTTCCACCATTTGGCCCATGTTTGGCATTGCTAACCAGCTACTCGCCGCCGTCGCGCTGTGCGTAGCGACGACGATGATTATCAATTCCGGCAAGGCGAAATACAGTTGGGTCACAATTCTGCCTCTGACATTTGTAGGCAGCACAACGCTCGTTGCAGGGTGGGAATCGATTACCGATATCTTTTGGCCACTTTCACAAAATCCCGAGACAGCTATGCAGGGTTACATCAACACCAGCCTGACAGTGATCATTATGTGTGCTGCAGTTGTGATTCTGATCGATTCGATTGGTCGGTGGCTTGGTCGCGGTAAGAAAGCAGCTGCCATGAGCGAACTCGCTGAAGTCGGCTCTTGAAATTGAGTTATTCAGATTCTTCAGCTTCTAACTCTCTCGATTTCCACCTGTCCGAGGCGGTGTTCCCCGATCAGGCACTCCAAACCGGAAGTGCCATCAGTCTCCTTGGTGGGGAAGCGTGGTTTACACCGGCTAAGTTACATCACACCTGATTTCACAGGGCTCTGCGTGCTGACGACACTCAGGCCAGGTTGAATTGGACAGTTCTCCAGAAAATGGGCAATAATACGCCCTTTCGATGAGGCCTGCGTCAGGCTCTGTGTTGTCCGGGGAGCGCTCTGCTAATGAGCTGGTCGTGCATTCAGGGCGCAAGACAGCAGCCTATTGCTTTTATCTCGCCATACTATTCGGAAGATCGGAAAGGAATATTTTAATCGTGGAACTGTTGCTGATCTCTTCTATCAGCCTGCTGGGTGTTTGTTCGGCAGTGCTCCTTGCCAAAAAACTTTTTTCAGTGCGGGGTCTGATGACACCTCGCGTAATGACTGCAGGTGCAGTTGCGGTTGGGCTCTTTTGCACAGCCCTGCCCGCTTATGCGCAATCGAACGAGGGTGGCGAAGCCAATCTTGTCTTGCCTGATCTCACTCAGGTTACATTTCTCAACGGAATCACTGGTCATAACCTGCTACTCGTTGGGATTGCGATTAGCATCCTCGGACTTGGATTCGGCCTCGCCATGTATATGAACCTGAAAAAGCTCCCGGTTCATGCAGCGATGCGAGAAATCTCCGAACTCATTTACGAAACCTGCAAAACTTATCTGATTACACAAGGTAAGTTCATTCTGATTCTCGAAGCTTTCATTGCGGTGATAATTGTCCTGTACTTCGGTGTTCTGTCAGGCATGGAAGCAGTTCGCGTACTTATTATTCTTGCCTTCAGTTTAATCGGCATAGCCGGCAGTTACGGTGTTGCGTGGTTTGGAATAAGGGTTAACACCTTCGCCAATTCACGCACAGCATTTGCGAGTCTGGAGGGTAAGCCATTCCCACTTTACGCCATCCCGTTAAAAGCCGGCATGAGCATTGGCATGATGCTAATCAGCGTTGAACTATTAATCATGCTTTGCATCCTGTTGTTCATTCCCGCTGATTACGCCGGGCCGTGCTTTATCGGTTTTGCGATCGGAGAATCACTCGGTGCGGCAGCCCTGCGAATCGCCGGTGGCATCTTCACTAAAATTGCAGACATCGGTTCTGACCTGATGAAGATCGTCTTCAAGATCAAAGAAGACGACGCGCGCAATCCCGGCGTAATAGCGGACTGCACCGGCGACAACGCCGGCGACTCTGTTGGGCCGAGCGCCGACGGATTTGAAACCTACGGTGTGACAGGTGTTGCTTTGATCACATTCATTCTGCTGGGTGTCACTAATCCGCGCGTGCAGGTGCAACTGCTCGTCTGGATTTTCGTGATGCGCGTCATGATGATCATTGCGAGTGCTCTGTCATATTTCGTTAACGACTTCATAGCCAAAGCGCGTTATAAAACTGCCGACGTAATGAATTTCGAAGCGCCGCTCACTTCGTTAGTGTGGATTACCTCGATTGTTTCTGTGGTGCTTACTTTTATTGTCTCGAGGGTGACCATCCCGGCTCTCAGCGGAAACGCGACACTATGGTGGAAGCTGGCGATCATCATCTCTTGCGGGACACTTGCCGGGGCAATCATTCCTGAATTGGTCAAGGTCTTTACCTCAACTGAGTCACGCCACGTTCGGGAAGTAGTAACGTCTTCAAAAGAGGGCGGTGCGTCGCTTAACATCCTGTCTGGACTTGTTGCCGGGAATTATTCCGGCTACTGGTTGGGTATCAGCATCGTAGGCCTAATGGCAATTGCTTATTTCTTCAGCACACTCGGCGACGTGACAGGCTTTGGTCTTGGAGCATTGATGGTCGATCCAATTGCCGCTCCTGTCTTTGGATTCGGTTTGGTGGCATTTGGATTTTTGGGAATGGGACCAGTGACCATTGCAGTCGATTCCTATGGACCTGTTACCGACAATGCACAATCTGTTTACGAACTGTCGCTCATCGAGCAGATACCCGATGTTGAAAACCAGGTGAAGCGAGATTTCAATGTGAACGTTAACTTTAGTCGAGCCAAGCATCTGCTCGAGGAAAACGACGGCGCAGGAAACACGTTCAAAGCGACAGCGAAACCCGTATTGATTGGTACCGCGGTGGTCGGCGCCACCACGATGATCTTCTCCATCATCATGTTGTTGACCAATGGATTGACGACGAACACCGACGGCCTTTCGCTATTGCACGCGCCATTTTTGCTGGGCTTGATCACCGGCGGCGCTATCATCTACTGGTTTACAGGTGCTTCCACCCAGGCGGTAACGACGGGCGCCTATCGTGCGGTGGAGTTCATCAAGGCAAACATTCGGCTTGATGGCGTTGAGAAGGCTTCTGTTGCAGACAGTAAGAAGGTGGTGCAGATCTGCACGCAATATGCGCAGAAAGGAATGTTCAATATCTTTCTGACAGTATTCTTCTCGACACTGGCGTTCGCTTTTGTTGAACCGTTCTTCTTCATTGGGTACCTGATTTCAATCGCTGTGTTCGGTTTGTATCAGGCGATTTTTATGGCGAATGCCGGTGGTGCATGGGACAACGCCAAGAAGGTAGTGGAAGTAGATCTCAAGATGAAAGGTACTGCGCTACACGATGCAACCGTCGTAGGCGATACCGTCGGCGATCCGTTCAAAGACACTTCGTCGGTCGCGATGAACCCGGTCATTAAGTTCACGACATTGTTTGGTCTGCTCGCTGTCGAATTGGCCGTCAGTTTGACGCGACGTTACAATGGCGATACGACGTTGACGCATATTCTGGCGCTCGGGTTCTTTTTAGTCTCTGTGTTTTTTGTTTGGCGCTCGTTCCATGGTATGCGCATTGGAGCGATCGCAGTAGAAAAACCGACAATAGCTGTGGGTGAAGTGGTTGGTGACTAAACAGTAGTTTTTGGTCTTAGCTCTTTCATCCGTTCCGGACGTTTAGAGTGTGAAGACCAGAAGGATATCTATGACTCCGTTAACATATTCAGCACATCCGGATACGTTGCTGGGTACGGCACTCGCACCGATGGATTTGCCGCGCTCAATTGGACTCGTGTTTCTTTTTAGTTTGTTCATTGCGGCATGCGCACAGTTCGCGATCCACATCGGCCCAATTCCGATTACCGGTCAAACGTTTGCGGTGTTGTTAACCGGGGCGTTGCTTGGCTCACGGTTAGGTGCGGCGGCGGTGGCTGCATACGTCGTGGAAGGCGGCAGTGGACTTCCCTTTTTCGCCAGTGGACAAGCAGGTTTGTTTCATCTGTTCGGACAGAGCGGAGGCTTTCTTGTCGCCTTCCCTGCGGCCGCTTTTATTACTGGTGCTTTCGCTGAGTTTGGATGGGACAAACGATATCTGACGGCTGTGCTGGCAATGTCGATTGGATCGGTGGTTATCCTGGCAGGTGGTTGGGCCTGGTTTTCTTTCGTAACTCACACATCAATATTTCAGGCTTTCAATGTGGCAGTCGCGCCATTCATCATTGGAGACATTATCAAAGTGCTTCTTGCCGCAGCCGTACTGCCGGCGGGTTGGGCGTTTCTCAAGCGCCGTTAGTGAGGTTCAGTTGAATTGCCCAGGGCGGCTCCGTGGCCGCCCCTTCTCGTTTAATGTCAACAGAATGCGAGTAAATGCCACGAGTCGACCCCGACAACGTTGGCAAGCTGGTAAAATCCCTGCATGTTTGTTCTGAAGGTGCGTTCACAGCAGCGTGAAGAGATGGTTGAGTTTACCGACCTTGTAAACCAGAAGCTTAAGAGTGTCGAAATGCGAGAAGGTGTTGTCGTGCTCTATGTGCAACACACAACTGCGGGTCTGACAGTGAACGAAAACGCCGACCCGGATGTACCTCGCGACATGTTGCATGCACTGCGCACTTTGCTGCCGCAGCACGGAATGGGATTTCAGCACGCTGAAGAGAATGCGGACGCGCACATCAAAGCCAGCCTTGTTGGATCATCAGTAACAGTTCCATTTAAGGATTCAAAGCTGCTGCTTGGCAGCTGGCAGGGAATATTTCTATGCGAATTTGATGGCGGCCGCGAACGGCAGGTGATCATGACGGTGCTTGTTTGATTGGGGGTGCGGTACAAGCGCAGCGCGACACCGGTTCTGTAAATCGTCAAAGCAGAAGCGGTCCGGATGGTGAGTCACTCGGGATTGAGCCTATTCAACACGTCCACGAATCTCTCAACATCTTCCCGAGTTTTCTCTAATGCGCGACGACTGTCGAGATACGCAGTCCATGTAGGTGTTTGCGTGAGGGCTTTGGTTGTATCTTCGTCAAGCACCTGGGCCATCGTGGCCACTAAGTCGCTTACCACTCGCGTATGCTCCAACAGTGATTCAATGATGGAATACGCAAGTCGCGCCTCGTGGTATTCGAAATTCCGCGGCGACTTGCCTCCAGGCTGCTCATCACTCATGTTCATACCAGCTGCCGTGTAAAAACGGTAGCTCATGGACGGTAGCCAAAACGTTTTCCGCAGCGTTTGTAACCATCACTTTCGTAGAGGCTTTCAGATATTCATACCTGACATACCCGAGCGCTATCGTTTTATTTAGCTGCGGTGAAAGTGTGACTGACGTGACACGTCCGATTTCTTTTCCTTCGATTGACTGGATCGCCGAGCCCGAGCGGATCATACCCCCATCATCGTCAGCGATTATTCCAGTCAGTTTTTTTGCCACATGACCGCGATACTTGATGCGGGCAATGATCTCCTGACCGATGTAGCATCCTTTCGTATAGCTGACTGCGTGGTCTAAATTTGCCTCCGTCACGACATTCGTGTCATCCATGTCTGTTCCATACGACGGAATACCAGCTTCGAGGCGAATTGTTTCAAGCACGTTATAACCGACCGGGTGGGCGCCCGCCCTCATCAGCTTTTCCCATAAAGGCGCAGCGGAACCAACATCAACGATAAAATCAAATCCGTTCTCGCCCGTGTGCGTGGCGCGTAATATTGTTCCTGCTTTCCGCGAGTTAGTTACTTCGGCTTTTTGCATTGAGATCGCTTCAGCATAAACGACACTGGCGATCTTTGCCGCGTCCTGGCCCTGGAGAGAGAGCATCACTGTGCTTTTTGAGATGTCCGACACGTGAAAATCACCGGCGAGCGTGAACCGCTGCAGTGTTTTGAGAACTCGTTCGTGTGTTACAGGCTCGGTATCAATCAGAAATGCCGACTCGTCGTTCTCCAGAATGTGCATAATTCGCGTGCTCGCCAACAAACGTCCCTGCACATTCGGAAATGCCGCAGGCATCCATGAATTAACGGCGAGGGTTTTCATGTCGTTGGTTACCAGGCCGTTCAGAAACTGGACCGCCTCACCACCATCCACTCGGATACGGCCTCGGGAGGACAGATCAATTAGGCCGGCACCCCCTTGTCGTACTGCGCTGTACTCTATGGACGGATCACCGTACGAAGCAGGAACTAGCCAGCCGCGGAACTCGCGCATCGTTGCTCCGAGCTGTTCGTGAACTCCTTCGAGTGCAAGTGTGTTCGCTTTTGATGTTTCAGATGCTTCCATATTTACGAATTGCCCGCGCTACGATTTGGTAGTCCTGCAGTTGCTCTAACTCCCGTCGATGTGACGCCAGTACTTGAGGACTCGGATGATATATCGGCACCAGCACGTACTTGTCCCAATGCTGAATCGTGGCCGCCGCTTGTTTCAGGGTTAATTCATGATAGTGAATGCGTTTGAGTGCCCCAAGCGCAACGGAGCCGAGCGTGACTATCACACGTGGAGCGATCAACTCTAAAGTGCGCCTGAGAAAAGTCGAACAGTTTGTTAGTTCCTTCTGAGTTGGCGTTCGGTTCGCTCCTGATTCCGTGCGCGGATTACACAAAGCCGCACTGGTAACGAAGATGTCTTGCCTATCGAGGTTAATTGACTTGAGAAATCGTTCGAAATTTGTTCCTGACTGATCGCCTGAAAACGGCATACGGGTACGATCTGCGCCCTTTCTTCCGGGCGCCTCCCCAACAAACATGACCCGCGCTGATGTGGAACCGTTCAAGCTGCTTATCACCGCTTTGCGACCACACATTGACGGACATCGCGTGCAACCGGACGCCTCGTTTACCAGATCTGCGAATGTGTCAGTCACAGGAACAGTTAATCACAAGACAACTTCACACAGAAGCTGATGGAAGCGCGTACGCTTTGCATCGGCCTAATCAACGCTGTGAAAACGAACAGGGAAATTCTTGTTATGTTTGCACGATTCTGCTGGCGCGGCTGGTGGCGGCTTTTGAAACGTGCAATAAATCAACGTCTAGACATTTCTGTGGACCAGTGCAAGAATCCCCAACGCAATCCATATCAGCTAACGGAGGGCGAAAACGATTCATCGCGCATGAATATGATGACGAAACGAACTTCGAAATTTGCATTCGTAATTTTTGGGTCACTTCTAATCGCAGCGGTTTTGATCTCCGGTTGTAAGCATTTGAGTCAATTCGGGAGTTTTTCTCCCGAGATACAACCCCTGCCAAAACAGCTTGCGAGCTACGAGGCAATGCAGATCCCCAGCGATAATCCGCTCACTCCAGAAAAGGCTGCACTCGGTCGGCAACTGTTCTTCGACGAGAGGCTTAGCGGTGATGGCTCGCGATCGTGCTACTCCTGTCACGTTTGCGAGCACGGATTAACCGACGGTTTGCCGAAAGCAATTGGCGCCTTCAACAAACAACTTCCTCGCAGCAGCCCAACACTATGGAACGTTGGCTATCACAAAGAGTTCTACTGGGACGGTCGAAGCGGTTCACTCGATAAGCAGGCACTTGCTGCGTGGACTGGAGCAAACATGGGTGCGAAGGCAGATGAAATAGTTGCCAAACTTAATGCATTGAAGGGCTACCGATCTCAGTTTCACAGCATTTTTGGCAGCGACGCCACACCAGATAACGTTGTCAAAGCCATTACGGCGTATGAGCGCACTATCATCAGCGGCAACACAGCGTGGGACCGTTGGAAGGCTGGCGACGCGAGCGCCATCAGCCAAAGTGCTTGGCGCGGGTGGAATATTTTTCAGGGTATCAAGTGCAACAACTGCCACGACGGCGTGCTGTTCACGGACCAGCAGTACCACAACGTTGGCATCGGGATGGACCAGGAACAACCTGATGTGGGTCGGTTTAAGGTCACAAACAAACCTGAAGATACGGGGGCTTTCAAGACACCGACGCTACGCGACGTCGCGCGATCAGCTCCCTATTTTCACGATGGCAGCGCTAAAACACTCGAAGAGGCGCTGGACATTATGCTGAGTGGTGGCAAGCCGAACGAACATCTCGACAAGAAGAACCTTGAGAAGCACAATATTCTTCCGGAGCAACGCGAGGACTTGCTCAACTTCCTTCGCTCGTTATCTGTCACGGACTGTAGTTTGACTAAACCCCCGCTGCCGGAAAAATAAATCTGCCAGGAGCAGGCGCCTTAACAAGCGCCTGCTCACCTCATTTCAGCTAAGCCCGGGCGGATTGTGCGCCGATATTTTTCTCGAGGCGTGCTTCTACGGCACTCCAATCAATGTTTGAAAAGAAAGCTTCTATGTACTTCGGACGCTCTGCTGGTTTGTAATCCAGCAGAAACGCGTGCTCCCAAACGTCCATCACCAGGATCGGCGTATAGCCAACGATATTGCCCGTCTCGTGCAGTGTGATCCAGTGATTTGAGAGCCTGCCGTTAGTTGGATTTTGATAACAGATCGCCCAACCGACACCGCGCATTTTTCCGATGCCGATGAAATCCGCTTTCCAGATGTCGTAGTTACCAAAATTTGCTTCGGCAGTTTTAACAAACTCCGATGACCTGTTGGGATCGCCAAGGCCGCCGCCAGTTTTCAGATTGTCAAAGTAATATTCGTGTAGGACCATACCGTTGAACTCGAAACCCAAACGTCGCGTTAATTCCGAGTAGGCGGGCATCTCCTCCTGATCGACGTTACCGTCGTTGATAAACTCGCTGATTCTCTCGTTGAGTTTATTTGTTTCTTTCACGTAGCCCTCGTAGAGTTTGAAATGCATCTCGAGGGTCTGATCCGAGATCCCTTTCAAACCGGTGAGGTTAAACTGGCGCGGCTGATAAGTACCGATAGAACTCATAACACCTCCAATCAATAGTTTAACGTGAACTTCAAGACTTGAAGTTCATACAAACGCCATTGTTTGTTAGTCGAGGCTAGTGCCGGAGTGTGGCGAATGAGTTGTGAGGCTGATGAATAAGTGTAGCGACCAAGCCGTCCACAAACTTCAGCTTGTCGATCGTCCGAACACGTCAGCCACAGGCAACAAAGAGCGCCGTGGCTGACATGGCCGAACTCAAAATTTACCGGACATTTATTTCCCCCCGAAAACGACCCAGTCGCCGTGTGATGTTGCCATGAACAACAGCATGGGTAGCGACAACCAGGTGTTTGTTCGCGACGCTATAAATGCCTGCCGCGCCAGTTCCGGGGCTGCTGCAGGACCTGTTCCCGCTGTTGCAGCGAGCATTCGCTTGTTATTGGGCCAGATAATCCCCCAAACGTTGAGGAGCATGATCAGGCCCAGCGCGCCGCCGATGCCAATCGAAAACGATTTGTTGCTGGCGAAGCTTTGGCCATTAACGGTCAAGCTACCGTCGATCCATTTAACGATCGCAGCAGACATGATCACAACAAGGACCAGCACAACAATCGCGAAAACTCTTCCATCTTTGATAAGTGCCGGGACTTTCTTGATGATCAGAAACTCGATCACAAACGTAACGATTGCGATAATGAGCCAAACCAGCAGAATCATCCAGCCATTAAGTTCAGTTCCACCGATTGCCTCTGCATTAACCACATCAGCCTTCAGAATGTACATGGCGTAATACCCGAAACCGGCGAGTACAGTTACGAGTGCACCCCAGCGGAAATACCATAACGCGCGACCTAACAGATCCGGATTGATCTTCTTTTTGGTATCAGCATCGATACCTTTCTGGAACGGTACATTAACCAGATTGAAAAAGTAGAGCAGGCCAATCCAGGTAATACCGGCCACGAAGTGGGTCCAGCGCAGAATGATACGCGCCAGCTCGGTGCGGTCTGGAGAATGGAACAAGCCATCGAACATAGCCAGACTGATGGGGAGATGAACAGTTGACTCAATTAGCATACGTCCTCCGTGATTCTGAAACAGACGCAGGGTCCGTCTTAGTCATACTAAACAGGCAACTCTGCCCGTCGCTATCTGTGTTTGGAATTACCTCGGAAGATTACACCCAGAATGTATAATGACGCAAATTTGCATGGAACCACGAGCTATTCGTCCAGAGGGCGTGGTCCAGCGTCAAGACCTCTGACACTCACCTGGTTAACGACGCGAACCTTCAGGTCTTCATTTAGTCGGATTTGACACGATAGACGAATGTTCGGCGCCAATTGCGCTTCTACCGCCAGTCTGTTCCGCTCAAGGTCCCCCATCGGCGGTGGATTACCCTGGAGGATTTCCACGCGACACGTCGTGCAGCGAGCGTTACCACCACAGCGATGAAGTATGTCGACTCCGGCGTCTTCAATTGCGAGTACGAGCTTTTTGCCTTCTGGTGCGTCAATTTCTGTTAACCCTGTAGCGGTTTCGGCCTGAATCTTAGGCATTGATAGTCACCCCAATTTGGAAATGGATAGCGCAATGAATTTGACATAAACATTGTAGATTGTCGATTGTCGATTGATCATTCCGAACAATCCAAGTGCGAATGGACTTACTGGAGTTTCAACTCCATAAATAAGGCTTCGCTTATGGGGCTATCGTAGTACGGTTCAATTTGAGTAAAGCCAAAAGATCCATACAAAGCGATAGCTTGATCCATCCTGCCGGGCAGCGTATCAAGACGCAAGCGCCTGTATCCCATGCGCCGCGCTTCTTCGATAATCTGTTGCACCATTCGCCGTCCCAAACTTCGACCCCGAAAGGCCGGACGGAGAAATAGTCGCTTCATTTCGCACGTATCTTCGCTAAGTCGCCGCAGTGCGACGCAACCTGCCATCTGTTCGTCATCAAAGACAAGGAACAATCGACCATCAGGTGGTGCGTACTTGCCGGGAAGTTCCGCCAACTCTTGCTCGAAGTTTTGAAAGCACAGGTTTAGCCCGAGCCATGCCTCATATTCCTTGAACAGAACGCGAGCTGCTTCGATTTCAGCGGGCGACGTCGCATTTAAAAAGTTCATTTGTATCCACCACTCAACGGAAAATCGCGCGCTTCATGGTTTTGATCTAATCCTTTTTCATCCGTCTTATGTGTCTACAAATTCTGCTCCCCGTTTGTCAAAGCCCGATCCGATCAGCTACGCTTCTTTAGAACACAAAGATCCTATGACAGAACTTAACGAACAACTAATACTTGAGGCTCTGCGCCAAATAAAAGACCCTGATCTCCACAAAGACATAGTCACTCTCGGGTTCATCAAAGACCTGAACGTGACTGGTGGCGACGTTTCATTTCGCATCGTTTTAACAACGCCCGCGTGTCCGGTAAAAGCTGAGATGGAAGCTGCGGCGAAAGAGATCGTCGGAGGACTGCCGGGCGTCATTTCAGTCACAGTAACGATGGATGCCGAAGTCCCCAAAGGGCGCGGACTTGGTGAAAAAATAGCTGTCGAAGGTGTCAAGAATATTGTCGCAGTGTCCTCCGGCAAAGGCGGCGTAGGCAAATCGACTGTCGCCGTTAACCTTTCTGTCTCACTGGCACTTGATGGCGCGCGCGTTGGCTTGATGGATATGGATGTATATGGTCCGAACGTGCCGATCATGTTGGGAGCGAGCCAGGCACGACCAGAAGTTGACGTCAACAAACTGATTCCTATTGAAGCGTACGGGGTTAAGTTGATGTCGATGGCGCTGCTGCAGCCGGGCGACAAACCCATGATTGTTCGTGGTCCGATCCTTCACGGCCTGGTCAAACAGTTTCTTACTGATGTTAAGTGGGGACAACTTGATTACCTGATAGTTGACATGCCGCCCGGTACGGGAGACGTACAGTTATCACTGGCTCAACTGGTTCCCGTCCAGGGCGCGGTGCTTGTAACTACGCCACAGGATGTCGCTGTTGCTGATGTTCGACGCGCGTTGCGAATGTTCGAAACGGTCGCTATACCGGTTCTCGGAGTCGTCGAAAACATGAGTTACTTCGTGGCGCCGGACACAGGTGCGCGCTATAACATCTTCGGCGAGGGTGGTGGATTGAGGTTAAGTGAGATGTATCACGTGCCTTTTTTGGGTTCGATTCCTTTAGGTATGGAGGTCCGGCAGGGCGGAGACAGCGGCGTACCCGTTGTTGTGAGCCAGCCGGACTCTGCCGAGGCCCAAGCATTTCGAAAGGTCGCCGAAGAAGTCGCGCGACAAGTGTCGATTGAGGCTATGAAACCGGAGCTTGTCGTTTTGGGGAAAGGGCAATAAGATAAAAGTCGGTTGGTGGCTTTAGCTCTTGGAGATCGTGCCTTCATATTTAGAGATCCAAGTTGTAAATTTAAAGACTAATTTTTCGCGTCGCAAAGAATTCAAGAGAGGTAACTAGACAGATGTCAGCAACAACAGCACCTGCAGTCCAACTTAACGTAACGGAAAATGCTGCTACAGAAATAAAGAAATTTATGGCTACCGAGGAAGGGCTTCCCGAAACCTCCGGCCTTCGGGTCAGAGTCGTGCCGGGGGGCTGCTCGGGTTTTCAATACAGTCTGAATATCGAAGAACAGTCGCGCGAAGGTGACTTCGTGTTTGACGAAAAGGGTGTTCGCATGTTTGTCGACATGTTCAGCGCCCAATACTTGAATGGTGTGGAAATCGATTATGTGACGGGCGTTATGGGTTCGGGCTTCACGTTCCAAAACCCGAACGCTACAGGAAGCTGCGGTTGCGGTAGCTCGTTTACAGCATAAAGCAGTTGCACGGAGTCGCTCGAAGAGGAGACGAGATGGATCTCGTCTCCTTTTTTGATCCGAGTAAAAGTACGTTTTGTAAGAGCGAGCGAGGAGCCCGCGCTCCCAATCAATGAGCATTTCCAAGGTCGTCGCTGAACACTTTTACTCGCCACGCAATGTCGGCGACGTTGCTGCGCCGGCATTTACCGGGCGCGCTGCTTCACTCATTTGTGGTGCAACGGTGCGCCTTTCATTACGTGTCGACAACGCAAGGATAATCGATGCAAAGTTTAAGGCGGCAGGATGCAGCACGCTTGTCGCTTCACTTTCACTTCTGACCGAACACGTCAAATATCGAACAGCTGCTGAAGCTGCCGTTATCGCTCAAAATGCCGAAAACCTTTTGGTAAATCTGGAAGGAGTGGAATCGCACCTGAGTCACTGCCCTCGTCTCGCATGCGATGCTTTGATAACAGCAATCCAAAGCTATAGCGATTCGCAACGCAGCGAGTGGATCGGCGATGAAGCCCTAATTTGCACGTGCTTCTTTATTTCGGAGAAAACCATTGAGCACGAGATCGCAACGAAACGGTTAGCGACAGTCGCCGATGTCACGGGTGCTTGCAACGCAGGCGGGGGGTGCGGTTCCTGTCATCAATTAATTCAGGAAATATTAGACTCGCAGATGTTAAGCTAGAGGGGTTGTTCATGAACCTACAACGAGCGCGTAATGATCTATCTTGACAATAACGCTACCACCCGCGTCGCACCTGAAGTCGCAGAAGCGATGCAACCATATCTGACAGATTTTTTTGGTAACCCTTCTTCCGCACACTCACTCGGGGCGCGAATGAAACACGCTGTGGAGAATGCGCGAAGAGAAGTTGCGCAGTTAATCGGAGCAACAGATCCGCGCGAGATTGTTTTTACGTCCTGCGGTTCTGAATCTGACAACTGGGCCATCCGCGGAGTTCTGGCCACAAAACCAAACAAACGGCACATCGTCACAACTTTGGTCGAGCACGAGGCAGTGCGAAATGTTTGTAGGCTCCTGGAAAAGGAGGGTTATGAAATTACGTGGTTAGGTGTAAATGGCGAAGGTGAACTGGATTTGCACGACCTGGAAAAAGCATTGCGTGCCGACACAGGTCTCGTTTCCGTGATGCTTGCGAACAACGAAACCGGCGTGTTGTTTCCAATTGAAGAGATTGCCGAAATCGTTCGCGAAAAATCATCTGCCGTTTTACATGTCGACGGCGTACAGGCTGTGGGCAAGATCCCAATCGATCTAAAAAACGCCAACATCGACCTTTTTGCTCTTTCAGGTCACAAGTTCCATGCGCCGCAGGGCATCGGCGCGCTGTACGTTCGGAGGGGTGTTGAGCTGCCGTCATTCATCGTCGGCGGTGGACAGGAAGAGGGGCGACGGGCCGGCACCTCCGCCGTTCCAAATATCGTAGGACTTGGAGCTGCATGTCGATTGGGTTATCAGATCGATGTCCACGACCGCGTTCGGCAGCTGCGC
>JBHEMC010000101.1:0-14915 GCA_046262775.1 Pyrinomonadaceae bacterium
CTAGTGAACCTTGGGCCAATCTCCATCAACCACCCAGCTTCACCTGAATTACTCAACTCCCAAAAATTTAACGGTCAGGAAGGGGTCAAGCGGAGCGCCACCCCGCCCAATTTTCACCGCCATCCACCCCTCACCTTACACCACTCAATTCACACATCTCAAATCACGAGCGCGTAGGTAAAAGAAACTTCTGAGTTGATCCCAATCTGCTGAACGTTCTGAGAAGAAACGTGCGTTTACCCCCGCCAACCTCACATGACCATCCACCTGAGTGACTTAACACAACTCACTCAATCACAATCTCATCTGCAAAGATCCATGAATCACCACTTGCCCCTGCATGCCACTCAGGCAACTTCCCATAACTCTTCGCTGTCACTCTGACATACCGCACAACCCGCGGCTCAATTTTTCCACTGAAATCCTTCAACACGGTTTCAGAGTTCCTATCTGAAACATCATTCTTGATCGACAACACCGGCACGAATTTCTGTCCATCAGTCGAAACTTCAAAATCCACCTTCGGCGGCATCAATATCCACGACCTCACATCCTGCAGAAACCCAACCCCCAGCTTTGAGATCGATTGCGGCTTTCCAAGATCAACCGTAGCGACCAGATCCTGTCCTTGAAACCCTTGCCAGCCACCACCACTAAAATTCGTCGTGCCGCGCACTCCGTCAATCAAAGCCTGATCTCCGCCGCCGCCGTATTGCGAGCTGTACTCCGATTTCAGCGTAATACTCCAATTGTGCGGCAATTTCTTAAACGACGCTGTCGCGACCTGGCTCATGTGTCCATCCTTAGCAATTGCCCGAGTTTTTATCACAGTCGTCTGATCAATATAGAACGGTTGTCTAAAGAGCGGCGACGTTGCTGTAGGTTCTGTCCCATCGATCGTATATCGCACCGGGTCAGTAGCTTTAATGTCGATTCGCTCGCGATCTTTGAACGTCTTGCTGCTTGCGCCGATAACGGGGACGGGCACGATGGAATCTATTGTGATTGCCGATACTGGTGGCTCCAGAAACCATTCTGTGTTCGGCTGATTACCCATTTCGAAAACAACTTCACCACCCGCCATCAAGTCTGCATGAGTAAGAAACGACTTTCGATACTCCACCCCATTTAGCATCGCAGACTGAATATAGAAATTTTTGGTCGATACGTTGTGGGCTTTGATGACGAACGACTTTCCGTTCTCCAAATTCAAACGCACCTCTGGAAAGAGTGGTGTGCCCAGTGCATAGATAGGCGAGCCGGGTGTTACCGAGTAAAAGCCTAAAGCGCTGAGGACGTACCACGCTGACATCTGTCCACAATCTTCATTGCCAATAAGACCATCAGGCATTGCCGTGTAAAATCGATCGAGAATCTGTCGCACTCGATACTGCGTCTTCCATGGCTCTTGCGCATAGTCGTACAAATATGCAATGTGGTGGCTCGGCTCGTTGCCGTGTGCGTATTGACCGATCAAACCAGTGATATCTGCCTGTTCACGACCAGTGGTTCGCGTATCAGCCGCAAAAAGTGCGTCGAGTTTTTCGACCAACTTACGCTTACCGCCCAGGAGTCGCATCAACCCAGTTACATCCTGCGGCACAAAGAAGCTGTATTGCCAGGAGTTGGCTTCCGTAAAATTGAAATTAACTTCACGCGGATCGAATGAGGCCAACCATCCGGCATTAGTTCGTGGACGCATGAAGCTGGATTCTCGATCAAAAATATTCTTGTACGACTGTGCACGCCGTAAGTAGCGTTCATAATCGGACCCGTGATTCAACATGCCGGCCATCATCGCGATGCACCAATCGTCGTATGCATACTCCAGCGTCTTCGAAACAGATTCTCTTTCGTCCTCCATCTCGATATAGCCGTGGTCGAGGTATGACCCTAGACCAAAATGTCGCAGCTCCGCGCTGTGTTTCATTGCTTCAAACGCGAGCTGTCGATCAAACCCGGTAATGTCCTTGGCCGCCGCGTCTGCGATGACAGAAACAGCGTGGTATCCAATCATCGTGTCGGTTTCGTTTGCCGCCAACTCCCAAACTGGCAGCCGGCCGCCTTGCTGATATTGGGCAAGAAACGTGTTGATGAAATCAGCCGAACGCTTTTGATTAAGGATGGTGTAGAGAGGATGTGCGGCTCGGAACGTGTCCCACAACGAGAACACGGTGTAGTTATCAAACCCTTTAGCCTTGTGAATCTTGAAATCGCGACCAAGGTACTGCCCATCGACATCCACGAACAGATTCGGCGCCAGGTCTGCGTGGTAGAGAGCCGTGTAGAACGCCGTCAGTTGCGAACCGTTGCCGCCTGACACCTGCACCTTTTGCAGTTCGCTGTTCCACGCCTTCACAGCTTTCGAATGAAGGTCGTCAAAATTTGCGCCACTCGCCTCTGCGTCAAGATTCTTGCGTGCACCGTCGATGCTGACTGCAGAGATCCCGACCTTCAGAATGATGGATTTAGCGTTGAAGCGAAAGATTGCTTTGACGTTGTCACCGTGGATTTCACTCTGGTGATTAGTTGTGTCCCAAGACTGAAACGGCTCGGAGAATTCAGCGAAGAAGTAAACGATTTGGTTGCGCGCCCACGCTTCAGATCTGCGAAACCCTTCAATGTGTGTTTGATCGACGATGTGCAGATAGGAGTCGAGTACTTTATCGCGGTGCGTCAAATCGAGAATAACATTGCCCAATGCCGATTGAGCGGGAAAGGTATAACGATGAATCCCAACTCTCGCGGTGGCCGTTAACTCGACAAGAATGCCGTCGTCCAGTTTTACCCGGTAATAGCCAGGACTTGCTGACTCGTTTGCATGATTAAACCTTGTGGCGAATTTCCGAGTGAGCGCCGGCGTCCTTGCCCACTGTTTAGCGCTAACATCTGTGAGCGAGGGATCGGTTAGCGTCGGCATAAACAGGATGTCGCCGTAATCTGATATTCCGGTCCCGCTCAGATGAGTATGACTAAATCCGTATATCTGATTGTCTGAGTAATGGTAACCGGAGCATCCGTCCCAACCGGTCAATCGAGTGTCGGGGCTCAGCTGGACCATACCAAAGGGCACAGTTGCTCCGGGAAAAGTGTGGCCATGCGCGCCGGTGCCTATAAAAGGATTCACGTAATGGGTAAGATCGCGAGGGTCATCAACACTCGCTTTAGATAACCAAGGCTCGTTGAGCGGATCTGTCGACGCAGTTAGAAGTTGAGTCAAGAACAACCATGCCGAGAACAGAAGCATAGCCGCTCGCGAGTGGATGATCACGCCCAACATTCTAACAAGGTATTCTTTGGTGCGGATCGCTTTATTAAACACTCAAAGCATGAAAGAGCGGTGATCAGTGGGAGCCTTACTACTTCGCCGCAGAGGGGGAGGAAATGCGAACCGCAGAGTTCAGACATTCCCTTCGGCCAATACGGATAATGAAGAGAACGAGAACTGGCATACGAAAAATCTCAAATGAATGGTTTGACACGACCGCGGCAGCGTACCTAATATGCACAGGCTGAACGCTTATACGGGCGAGAGAGCTTATATAAGTGAAAAAGCTTTGGTTCACGTTCGTTCCGAGGCAACGAAATCGCACTCACGTGTGGGGCAGTAGCTCAGTTTGGCAGAGCGCCGCGTTCGCAATGCGGAGGTCAGGGGTTCGATCCCCCTCTGCTCCACCAGAACCCGTCTATTCTCAATTATTTACAAGTCGCTAAAGGGCTTGAATTCCCAAATGAGTCATCGCTGTGATCTTGACGGTGGTTGCCCTTGCGGCGGCGTTTGTTCCCGCACGTAGAGCTGCAAAGATCGACCCGCTCACAACGCTTCGTTCATGATCGACGCAAGGGTCGAGGTCCGTTGCCGTTTTCGGTTATCAATTCCTGGTGACTTAACGCCAAAGGAGATCGAACTATATGCTCAGACACAAATTTCACGCGCTTCTCTTAAGTCTCTTGCTAGCCACCACGACGTTTGCTGGGGCGGTTGATTTAAGTGGTCAATGGAAAGCAACAGTAACGGGGCTCAAGATACAGTCACCTACACATTTGATTTCGACGTCAAGGGTGACGCTTTTACCGGTACTGTAAAGATCATCAACAAGAAAGAAGAAGCTACCGGTCAAATCACGGACGGAAAATCGAAGGTGATAAAGTTTCATTCAAGGTTCACGTCGCCGTCGCTAACGCGCCGGGTGTCGCTTCGGTGACGGGCACCATTTCAGGTGACCAAATGAAGCTAACGATCGAGGGCGAAGATAATCAGGGTCAAAGAAAGATGGAGTTAACACTAACCCGCAGCAAATCAAGTTAATTCAACGAAAGACGAATAGCTCTCGAATTAGCGAACGCCCGCTAAAGTCGCTCGAACGAACCTGAAGTGTGGTCATCGCCAGAAGACTGCACGTTGCCTCGCCGTCATTGGCGCAACCGGAACTGTTTCGTGCGGCCGAGGCGGGTCAGTGGCAAAATAATACCAGACGATGATCCAGAGCAGTCCCAGTAAAGCATTGAAGTAGACACTTTAGCGCCATGAGAAGTTCAACACTAACCCAGTAGTTAGAGGATAAGCGAGAACCTGACCAAGATAAGAACCCGATAAGCTGATCGTCTGAGCGCGACTATATTCGCGACGAGGAATCCAGCGGGCCTTAATTGAAGCGTAAAGCTGGAAAGCTGGCTGACTCAGAGATTCCGACGCAGAAACGTATCGCCAGCATTTACAGAAACGCGAGCCAGCTAATGGTGTCAGGGCCGTGAATAACGAGAATCCCAGGCAGGAAAAGGTCACAACTTTTTTCGAACTCCACCGATCGGCGATTGCGCCGCCAGGAAATTGGAACAATGTGTAGCCAGGTCGAAACGCAGAAAAGATGACGCCAAACTGTGCTTAGTCATAACCAAGCGCGGTCATTATCAAGGGCGCTGCAACAGAGATGTTCACCCGGTCAATGGAAATTGATCGTGCTACCGACTGTTAGCAGACCAACCTAACCTGTAACGTACTGGCACGGACATTGGCGTTCTCCTACTATCTCGCAAAAACATCTACATGAGAATAATTGCGACGATCGTCGTAGCGATGAACCCCAAGATGACGGGAATGAAATTCTTCAGTGCCAATTCCTTTGGCGAGACACGACAGATTGCAGCCACTGGAACCACGCCCCACGGAATGATGCAACCTCCACCCACCCACACCGTGACTATTTGGCCCAGCGCAGCAATTGTTTCGGTTTTCAGCTGAGTAACAGAGGCGAACGCCCCAGCCAACGTTCCGGTTAATGGCAGACCACTGAAGCCAGATCCACTCAAGCCAACGACCCCACCGATAATAGTTTCAAGAAATCCAACCGTGACTCGATTTAGTGGTAACAGACCTGACATTGAGCTGGCAAAGTCGAAGAGTAGCCCTCTTGCATTCTCTCCGAAGACTTGGCGTGCTATTTCGGGAGAGCCAAGGTAGAAGAATGACGCCATGATGATTACCGGCGTAAAAATCTTCATTCCGAAACTGAATCCCTTAATTAGATAATCAGTAATCAAATCGAGGCTGTCTGTCCCGTGAGCTAACATCGTGAACACCGCTGTGAGTAAAAGCGTGACTCCACCTATTACAGCCGTTGCTTCCCCTCCTCGTAAACGGAAAAGGATCAGCACAATGACAACCAGCAGATAAGCGAGTGGAACAGTTATCGCCGCAGCCGTTGCGATCCTGGGCCGTGGAGTTTTCTCTTCATGAGCAACAGCCGTTGGGCCATCTAAAGTCGCCGTGTTTGAAAGACTTTCGTTCTTCGCATTATCAACCTTCGACTCCTTGTCGGCTGGTCCTGTAACGGCGCGTGCGATATCTCTTCTGGCGATTAAGAATGCGACAGTTACAGTTACGAGGGACATTGTCGCGATCAGCGGAAACTGGCTCTTTATCAGTGATTCGACAGGAACATTTGCAGCCTTGGCACTGATACCAGGAGCGCCTTGGATCACGTAATCTGTTGAGAGCGCGATTCCATGCCCGAAAATATTCATTGCAACCGCGGCTGAAATGGCGGGAAGTCTGACGTGTTCCGCGACTGGTACCAGCACCGCACCAACAAGCGCCACCGCTGGGGTGGGCCAAAGGAAATAAGAAGCAACGAGCATCACAATCCCGATAATCCAAAAAGCCACCTGAGGAGATCTCATGAATCTCCGTGCCGGCTCCAGCATCAGCCTTTCTGCTCCAATCTCCTCGAGCGCAGCCGCAAGGCCTCCAATCACCGAAATGATCAAGATGATGTCGAGCAACTCACGAGCTGCTACCAGTGAGGATTTGAAAACCGTTTCTACGGCTCCAAGTGGTGTACCGGTGAAGCTCCAGCCGATGAAAAACGTTCCCGCGATGCACGGAATCAAAGCGTCGCGGCGCCTGGCCATCGTCGCGACAACAATCAAGACGAATACTGCATAAATCCAGTGTGCTGGGGTTAATTGCATCTTAGATCTGAAAATTAATTGAGCTGACGGTTGTCTTCCGAAAGACTCTGACGATGACGTCGCAAGGTCTAACCCCTGTCCAGTCGATACCCTGCCGTTTCCCGATCCCAGGTATCGGATTTGTTGCCTTCAACTTGCAGTTTGTATTTCTCAACGCGCTGGGTGGGTGTTTTCGGAAGCGACTTACGAAACTCTACGAAGCGTGGGACCATGTAATAGGCCATGCGCGTTTCACAAAAACGGATTAGATCTACCGGCGCCAAATCTTCTCCGTCTCGGAGCACGACCACCAACTTAACGTCGTCTTCACTGAGCTCGGATGGAACGGCGATTGCCGCCGTTTCAAGTACACTCGGATGCTGGTTCGCAATTTTTTCGACCTCGAAAGCCGAAATGTTCTCTCCTCTTCGCCGTATTGCTTCTTTCTTTCGGCCGACAAAATATAAGTACCCGGCCTGGTCCAGATAGCCCATGTCTCCGGTGTGGAACCAAAGATTGCGAACCACTTCGAGTGTCTCTGAAGGCATTTTGTAATAGCCCGACATCATCGTGTATGGCTCCCGCGTGCGCATTACGATCTCTCCAACCTTGGTTGGACCAAGCTCCAGGTCGTCCTCGTCAACTATTCGGACCTCAACGTCCTCATTCGGTTTGCCGCAACAACCCAACCGGCGCGGCTTTGAAATAGCCGGCGCCGCGACAATGCCTTCGGTCATACCAAAAGTCTCAAAGATGACTTGAAGGTTGAACCGTGACTCAAAATCGTCGAGATTTTCGGGAGGGGGAACGACCATTGCCAATCGTACTTTGTTGTTTTTGTCGTCCGATTGAGGCGGCGCTTTATAGAGGATGTTTCCCATTGCGCCGAGAGCGAGAAAAACCGTCGCGTCTGAATTTCTGATTTCGTCCCAGAACGTACTGGCGCTAAAGTGTTCGTACATTACGACACGCGCGTCGTACAGGATTGCGGTCAGTATCGTGCAGACCTGAGCATTAACGTGAAAAAGTGGTAAACACGTATAAAGGATGTCTTCAGAAGTGACCGACATCCCCGCGCCGATCGTCTTAGCTGCGTGGTAATAGTAGTGGTGAGACATCACCACTCCCTTTGATGGTCCAGTTGTTCCACTCGTAAACAGGATTGACAGAGGATCAGAGTGTTTGACATCAAGGTCGATCGGTGGCTTCGTTGATGCCTCATTAAAATCGACGAGTGAAGTCACTTCAATTTGGCCGGCCAAACCGCGGCTCACATCCCAGAGTCCAAAGATCCGTTTTACTTTGGGGAGCTGAGCTTCAATTTCTCCTATTCGTTTAAGCAAAACGTCATCAGTGACAATTGTCTCCGAATCGGAGCTATCGATGACGTACTGGAGAAGTTCACCTTTTTGCGCCGTGTTTACCGGAACGATCACTGCGCCTATCTTCGCGAGACCGAACCAGGAATAAAGGTATTCGGGGCAATTCGGCAGCATGATCGCTACCTTCGTATTTTTTGTGATTCCGCGCTGGAGGAACGCGTTGGCGTATTGGTTCGCTTTCTCGTTCAGTTGTCTGTACGAGACACTCAACGTTCCTTTGAAGTTGAGAAACTCGCGAGTGTCGTGAGCCGCGGCCTGCTCTTCCAGAACGCGACCCAGGGTTCTCTCTTTGGCAGGAAGATCTCTCATCCAGGGGCTGATACTTGACAAGAAACAGCTTCTTCTATATCTTCTGACTGACCAATCAGTCAAATTATACCGATTCCGAAAATAAGTCAACTTCAGGATTCTCGCCGTGTAGCTTTCAAGACGACCAGGAAAGGAGAATGGGATGTTTAGAAATGCTCGCAATGTAATTCTGCTCTCATCAGTCTTCGCGCTTATTCTTATTGCTATCCCGCTCGCACGTGTCAGTAGTAAATCGACGGCGACGCAAAAACTCGATTATCCAGCTCCCCGCTATGCAAAAATTCCTGATATCACCACCGTAGACCAACTACTTCCCTTTGTAAGGCGCATCGTAAGCCGGCCAATGCCCTACACCGGCGACCAACGGCCCGGTTATGGCATCAAGGGCGGTGAGAAGATCTTGTTCGTCACAGATAGCGATATCGATCCCCTGGTGTTTCAAGCTTTCATGCGCGTGTTACGGGATGAGATGAAATGCAAGGTCGACGTGATGCAAGAACAGGGCAACAGGGCACTGTTCAAAACTCCTGACGTCATGAAGATACTGGTTAACAGTAAGCCGGCGGCATGGATGCTCGGAGGCCCTGAATGGACCGAGGAAGTAGCGAAGAAGGAAGGCTATGACAAAGTAATCGGTCAAACTTTTTGGGCGAATAACAATTGTACTTTGAAGTACTACAGTTTTTCGATGGATTGGCCCACGCGTGAGCAACTCGCAGGCGCAGCGGTGATGTATCCAGAGGAGATCATTGAAGCTATTGACCGCGCCTCGTGGAAAATATTAAGGCAAACGGATACCGTGAGAATCACCGATCCCGAAGGCACAGATCTCAGCTATACCTGGTTTCCCGAATACTGGCAGATAATGGATGGGAATTACGCCGACTATAAGACCGAAGGCTTTGGTACTCATCTATACCATAACGGCTCCCTCAAAGATCCAATCATCTCCGGACATTTAACAGGCTATCCATTCGGGATTGTTCTACCTAAGTCCGACGTTCATGGCGTGCTGGCGGGAACCGCAGACCACCTTGGTCCATATCCTCACATGAAAATTTACCTTGAACATAGCAAAGTAACCAAAATTGAAGGTGGCGGTGAATTTGGCGAGCTCTGGCGCCAGTTCATTGAGAAAAACAAAGATCTCAAGTTCCCACATTATCCTGGACCAGGCATCGATTACTTCATCGAGGCCGCCATCGGCACTCATCCTAAAGTTATTCGTCCTTTCAATGTGTTTGAATCGGCCACAGTTAGATCTTCATTTGTCAGCGAACGTGATCGAGCGGGCATCATGCATCTTGGGATCGGGCAGTCTCTTGATTTAGTTTGGGCTCTAAAGAGGAATTTGCCCTTTTATCACTTTCACGCACATCTCTACTTCCCAACATTTACCTGCAAGCTAAAGGATGGGCGAGAGGTAAAACTCATAGATAAAGGACACCTGACGGCGCTGAACGACCCTGACGTCAGACAGGTAGCAGCAAAGTTCGGAAACCCGGACGAACTATTGCGCGAGGATTGGATACCCGCTATTCCCGGAATAAATGCTCCGGGTAACTATGAGAAGGACTATGCCGCAGATCCGGAAACTTACATAAAGAACGAGTATAGAAAGGTTTACGGCGCGGAAATAGATAGAAGTAAGAAGTACTACAAATGAAAGTTTCGGGAGAAGCCATGGTCAACGCATTTTCATTTCTTGGCGCCCTGAAATCCGCCAGAGATGAACGACATAGCAAAGATCATCCGTTTATCGACAAATGGGAGCAGGGTGAACTGAGCAAACGTCAATCCGCCGTCTACGTGGTCCAACATTATCACTTCGTTACTGATTACCTGAACTGGCTTGCATACATCTGGGCTGTCTGCCCGGTGAAGGAAGTCAAAGATAGCATTTTGGAAAACCTGAAAGAGGAAGAAGATCCCGAGGATCGTCACCTTGAAATGCTCGTCGACTATGCGGCAGCGTGTGGTTTATCGCGTGATGAAGTAACCAATGCGAAAGTTTTGCCGTGGACGGAGGCACTCAAGGACTGGGGTTGGCGATGCGTGTATCAAAGTCCCTGGCAAGTGGCTTGTGCCGCTTTAATGATTGGTCTTGAGTCGCAGCCTCCGCAGATCTACACGCGTGTGATTCCGAGTCTTCATAATAACTATGGTTGGGACCCCGGTGACAGAGAAATTCGGTTTTTCCGTGGGCACGTCGCGGCAGACGAAATTCACAGTGCACGAGGTTTCCAGATGACGGAAAAGTATTGCGACACGCCCGAACTGCAAAGTAAAGCGATCGAGGGAGTACGCACGGCGGCACAGAAGCGCTGGAATCATATGAACGGTATCTATTGGTATGCGGTTGAGGGAAGAGACGACGACACACCCGCACAGTCGGGCAGCAAATAGACTTACTCCATTCGTTAAAAAGGGATAGCGATGGGTGCGCTGACACTTGAACGAATAGAGCAATGTTTAAGGCAAGGAAAGCTGAAGGCGCAGGAACTCGGAGTCGAAGCAGCCATTGTGGTAGTTGATGAATCCGGGCGACTCACTGGAGCACTACGCATGGATAACGCGCTTTGGGTCACGCCTGAGATTGCGCAGGCAAAAGCGGTTACCGCGTCAGCTTTTCGTGCCACCACAGCAGAGCTCGAGGAACGCTGGAAGGCGCGACCGTTATTTGCGGCGAGCATTGTGGGTCTTGGACCAGGGCGTTTCTTAGTAGGCAAGGGTGCCGTTCCAATCATCGTGGACGGACAAGTGATTGGTGCAGTAGGCGTAAGCGGCGGAATCCCTGCCGATCTTGATCATCAAATTGCGGAAGCCGCCGCAAAACAGTCCAACGAATAAGTCCCGTCTTCATTCCCTGAAACCCATGAGAATCGGATTAATCGGATTTGGAACGATCGCTAAGGCTGTCGCTAAGGCTGTTGATAATGGACAGGCGGGCGACGTCGAGATCAGCCGAATCCTCGTGCGCGACACCGGCAAAATCGCTGTTGAAGATGGAATGCGTCAAAGGCTGACGAACGATCCAGCGCGGTTCTTCTCTGACGAAATCGAGGTTGTTGTTGAGGCGGCCGGACATGGAGCACTGAAGCAGTACGCGGAATATTCTCTGCGCAGCGGACGAGATCTGCTGGCCGTGAGTGTTGGTGCTTTTGCGGATGAGGCTTTTCTCGCGCTGATCAGATGTGCTGCGAAACAAACAAAACAACGACTCTTAATTCCATCCGGTGCACTTGGCGGACTTGATGTTGTATCCGCAGCGGCGGTCGGTTCAATCAATGAAGTCGTTCTGGAAGTGCGAAAACCAGTAGCGGCATGGATTGGCACACCTGCTGAAAGCGTTGCCTTGCAGGCCAATGATGAAGCTATCTGCTTCTACGAAGGTAAAGCTCGCGATGCAGTGAGTGCTTTTCCACAAAACGTAAATGTTCTTGCGGCTTTGAGTCTTGCAGGTATCGGCTTCGACAGAACATGCGTCAGGATGTTCGTCGATCCTTCTGCTAAACACAACACGTTTCAGCTTTCATCATACGGTGAGTTTGGAGAAGTAAAACTCACGTTAAAGAATATTCCGAATCCAGATAACCCCAAGACGGGACGTTTGGTAATAATGAGCCTCATCAAGGCAATCGCCCGCCTCACTCAACCAATCATTGTCGGCTTCTAAACTCGATATGCTGGAAGTGAAGACTTTTAAGAATCTGATCGCTGGTGAGTGGGTCCAATCCATAAGTGGAAAAACCTTTAGCAACGTAAATCCCGCTGACACTTCCGATGTGCTTGGCAATTTTCAGCAAGCGACGCTCGAAGAAACACAACAGGCCATCGAGTCTGCCCGACAAGCACAACCTGCCTGGTCCCAAGCGACGCCTGCCAAACGTGGACAAATCCTTGAATGGACCGCCAGGTTAATAGAAGAACGAACGTCTGAACTGGCTGAACTTCTTACCCGTGAAGAAGGAAAGACGCTTCGCGAGAGTACTGCCGAAGTGAAGCGGGCGGCGGCGAACTTTCGCTTCTATGCCGGTCAGGCTTATCTACTTGCCGGCGAGACTTTACCCGCGGATGAACCATCAACGTTTCTCTACACGCTGCGACTTCCGATCGGAGTCGTTTCGGTAATTACGCCGTGGAATTTTCCGCTGGCGATCCCCGCCCGGAAAATTGCCCCAGCTTTAGCAGCCGGTAATTCAGTCGTTTTTAAACCTGCTTCTCTGACTCCGCTGATGGGAATAAAACTGGGGGAAATCCTGCTCGAAGCAGGACTGCCGAACAAAGTCATCAACGTGATCACTGGTCCAGCGAGTGTCGTTGGTGAGGAAATGGTAACCAACAATTCGATCTCCGCTGTCACGTTTACAGGTTCTTACGACGTTGGAGACCACATTCAGCATCAAGCCCGCACCACCTGCCGCACTCAACTCGAGATGGGAGGCAAGAACCCGATTATCATTCTGGAAGACGCAAACCTGGACCAGGCTGTCTCCTCCACGATCCAGGGCGCATTTGGTCTAAGCGGCCAGGCTTGCACGGGCACTAGCAGAGCGATCGTTCTTAGGGGCGTTATGGACCGATTCACTGACAGACTTGTCGAGGCCACGAAGAAACTCGTGATTGGGAATGGTCTTAATGAAGGCGTGCAAATGGGTCCAGTTGCAGATGAACAGCAACAGAAAACTATTCTGAGTTACATAAACATTGGAAAAGAAGAGGGTGCGGAACTCGTCTATGGCGGCCGTAAGTTGAGCGGAAACATTTTTGACCACGGATATTTTCTTGAACCAACAATTTTTACTCACGTGACTCCGGATATGCGCATTGCACAGGAGGAGATCTTTGGTCCAGTGCTTTCAATTATTGAAGCCCGCAGTTTTGATGAAGCGATCGAGATTGCCAATGATGTGGAATATGGGCTCTCTGCGTCTATTTGCACACAGAACTTAAGCTACGCCGACCGGTTCATTCGATCGATAGAAGCCGGAATGATCAAGGTCAATCAGCCGACAACAGGAGTCGCGCTGAATGCACCATTTGGTGGCGTGAAGAGGTCGAGCAGTGAAACGTATCGCGAGCAAGGTCAAATTGCGATGGAGTTTTTCACCCGCATTAAGACAGTCTCTCTGCGATACGACAGTTAGGGTGCTTATCAATGATCAAGTACTTGATCGGGAGTGATATGAGATTACGCGGTACTTCATACGCAATGGCAACGCTCTTGATTTTGATCGCGTCGTCCTGGTTGAGCCTGAGTTCGCAAGTGAACTTTCGAGATCTTGATATCGCGCGAATTCCCGAGGGTAATAAAACTACCCGAGGCACCGCACAATTTCTTATCAATCGCTTCGGGTTTACTCAGGAAGCATTCCAGACGGGAGGAAGCATTTTTCATCACAACTTTGCGGATGATGAGAAGAGTGGTTGCAATGGTGTGCCGTGCGAACTGCGCAAACAGGGCGCTACTCGAGGATGGCCCGAATCAAAATTTGAGGCCGCCTCGTGTGAAACCTGTCACAACACACCTCGCGCTTCGGCGGGTTTTGGACCAACGGAACAGAACATTTTCCGACACGGCAATCGCATTCGGACCAATGACATGTTTGGCGCGGGATTGATTCAACAACTCGGCATCGAAGCTACTGAAGATCTTGTAGCCGCCCACAAACAAGGCCGGCCACTCGTGACGGAAAATGGGGTCGACTACGGTAAAGGTCTCGGTGTTCGCCCGGGCGGAACCGTCAATCCGGATCTTGTTGTAAGACCCTTCGGCCGCAAGGGTACTCACTCTCATTTACGAGCGTTCGTCAGCTGTGCAGCTTTTGATCACCTCGGAATCCAATCACAAGATCGCTTTCAATGCTCGAACCAAAACAAGAACGAGACTGGGCGTTGTGATGGATCGATTGTGCCGAACCTTGATCCGGATGCCGACGGTGTCGCGGACGAAATGACGCAAGGTTCTCTGTCGCTTATTGAATTCTATCTCGTCAATTATCCAGTTCCCGGTCGTGGTCCAATAACAACTGAGGTCACAAACGGCGAACAACTGTTCAAGACGATCGGTTGCGCTGAGTGTCATCGGCCGGAGATGCGAGTTAAACGCGACCCTCGAATAGAACACATCACCGTGTTCTGGAACGAAAAAGGCAATCGATTCGAAGCTGAACGACGGCTGCTTCATCACACGATTGACGATGGTTACGCCAACCCGGATCGGGAGCGTCCGGTTCCGCTCGTTGTTCCTGATTTCAAGCCGTTTGTGGTGCCGTTGTACGCAGATCTGAAGCGACATGACATGGGACCCCAAATGGCGGATGCGACTGACGAAACCGGAGTATCGAAACGAGTGTTCAGCATGCGAGCATTGTGGGGCGTGGGAACGTACAGGACGTTTCTCGATGACGGCAGCGCGAAGAGCCTTGACGAGGCAATCCTGCGTCACGGCGGCGAGGCACTTGCCGCGCGCAATCGATTTGCCAGACTCACAACCCAACAACGATCAGATCTCGTCAGCTTCCTGGAAAGTTTGGTCCTATTTAACGTAGAAGATGTAATGACGGCCAAAATACCAATTACCAGGGGCGATCTACCTTGAGCATCCCGCCGAAAAGGAAACCTTCGATTGCAGGTGAGGGTATCGTTAAATCACGATGCAAGTTTTCGAAAATGGCTTAGCTTTGCGGCCATCGCGTTTGGGACCTTTATTGGTTACCTGGACACAAGCATCGTCAACATTGCCCTGCCGACGCTCACTCGCTATTTCCAAAC